>JAKAJI010000149.1 GCA_021813825.1 Acidobacteriota bacterium
ATCACCGCGCAGGAGGTTCGCGCCACCGGGATCAACTGGGCGTTCGCCCCTTGCGTGGCCGTGCCGCAGGACATCCGGTGGGGACGGACGTATGAAGGCTTTTCCGAAGACCCGAAACTGGTGAGGGAACTGGGCGCGGCGGAGGTGCGTGGGCTGCAAGGCACCGGACTGGATGACCCGGACGCCGTGCTGGCCTGCGCCAAGCACTACGTGGGCGACGGCGCCACCACCTTCGGCACTGGAACCGGCCCGAATCACCTCCTCGACCAGGGCGACATGCGCATCGACGAAGCGACACTGCGCAAAATTCACCTGCAGGGCTACCTGTCGACGATCGACGCGGGCGTGGCTTCGGTCATGCCTTCCTACAGTAGTTGGAACGGCCTGAAGGACTCGGCGAACAAGAAGCTGCTCACAGATATTTTGAAGCAGGAACTCGGCTTCGAAGGCATTGTGATCTCCGACTACAACGCAATCGACCAGATCAACAAGGACTACAAGCAGGCGATCGAAGCGTCGATCAACGCCGGCATGGACATGGCGATGGTCACCGGCCAATACCATCAGTACATCGAAGACCTGAAGGCACTCGTGCAGGAAGGCAAAGTTCCAATGTCGCGGATTGACGACGCGGTGACGCGAATCCTGCGCGTGAAGTACGCCATGGGTCTGATGGACAAAAAGCGCTCCCCGCTGGCCGACCGCAGCCTCCAGGCGACGTTTGGCTCGCCGGAGCATCGCAACGTGGCGCGGCAGGCGGTCCGGGAGTCGCTCGTACTGCTGGTAAACAAGCATAAGCTCGTGCCGCTTTCGCGCGATGCCGCCCGCATCCACGTCGCCGGCGCGGCGGCGGACGATCTGGGTTATCAATGCGGAGGCTGGACAATCGACTGGCAGGGGAAACTGGGCAGGGTAACCACAGGCGGCACCACGTTCTTCGCGGCGATTCAGCAGACCGTTTCCAAGAACACAAAGATCACTTACTCGAAAGACGGCACGGGCGCCGACGGCGCTGACGTGGGCGTCGCCGTAATCGGCGAGAAGCCCTACGCCGAGATGTTTGGCGACCGGAAAGATCTCTCGCTCGATCCCGCCGACATCGCTACCGTGAAAAACCTCAAAAAAGCCGGCATCCCCGTCGTGGTGATCCTCTACTCCGGGCGGCCGCTGATCCTGGACCCGATTCTTGACGACGCCGACGCGATCATCGCGGCCTGGCTGCCGGGCACCGAGGGCGAAGGCATCACGGATGTCCTGTTCGGCGACTACGCTCCGACCGGCAAGCTCTCCTTCACCTGGCCGCGATCCATGGCGCAGGTGCCGATCAACATCAATCAAAAAGGCAAAAAGTACGATCCGTTGTTCAAATATGGATACGGCTTGAAGTAAGATCGAAAGCCATGTATCTTTCGCTCAACGGTGTTCCAATCGGCGGCAACCTGAGCTGGCCGGAGTTCGCGCGGCTTGCCTCCACCACCGGCTATCTCGGCGTAGACGTGCGTCTGGACGACGCGATGAAGGCCGGCGTCGATGCGACGCGAAACATGTTGGCCGATCTGAAACTGAAGCCCGCCTTCGTGAACCTGCCCGTAGAGTTCCGCAAGGACGACGCGGTGTTCCGCGCCAGTTTGGCGAAACTCGAAGACGCCGCTCCGTTTGCTGCCGCCATCGGCTGCCCGCGCATGATGACCTACATCATGCCGTCGAGCGACACGCCGAAGGACGAACTCCGGCGGATTTATAAGCTCCGGTTCACCGAGTGCGCCAACATCCTGGCGCGGTCGCACTGCCGTCTGGGCCTCGAGTTTCTCGGGCCGCTTCACCTCCGCCGGATGTTCAAGTACGAGTTCATCTGGAAGATGCCGGACATGCTCGCCTTTGCCAAGGAATGCGGCTCCAACGTCGGCCTTACGCTCGACGCCTGGCACTGGTATCACTCCGGCGGCACGGTGAACGATATTGTCGCCGCCGGCGCCGAACGGATCGTCGTGGTTCACTTCGACGATTCGCCGAAGCTGCCGCCGGACCAGATCCGCGACAACGAACGTCTGCTGCCGGGTGAAGGCGTCATCGACCTGGTCGCGTTTCTTCATGCGCTCGACAAGATCGGCTACAAGGACTCGCTGAGCATCGAGGTGTTCAGCAAGCAACTGAAGCAGATGCCGCCGGAAGAGAGCGCGCGGTTGTGCCTGCAGGCCGGGCGGGCCGTGTTCCGGAAAGCCGGAATCGAGGAAAGCTAGGTCTTACCGGGCGGCCGGGGCGACCCGGGCGTCGAGCACCGCGCGCTGGATCGCCGCCACCCCGGCGCCGAGTTCCACGCTCACCCCGCGCAAAGCCAGAATTACTTCCAGTTGCGCGATGACGGCGAACAGATCGGAAAAATCGAAGTAGCCGAGGTGCGCGATGCGGAAAATCTTGCCCTTCATCGCGCCCTGGCCGTTGGCGATGATCGAGCCGAACTGCTCGCGATAGTCGCGGACGATGGCGCTCGAGTCCATGCCCTTCGGCGCGCGAATGGCCGTGACGGCGGAGGCCGGACAACTGGGCGCGAAAAGTTCCAGGTCGAGAGCCTTGGCGGCCGTGCGCGTCGCCGCAGCCAGCGCCTGCGCGTTCGCCACCAACTTGTCCATCCCCATCGCGCGGATGTAGCGCAGAGCCTCGGCCAGCGCGAGAATCAGCGACGTCGACGCCGTCCAGGTGGACTCTCCGGCCGCCGCGCTCTTCCGTTCCCGCCTGAGGTCGAAGTACAGCCGGGGCAAATTCGCCGCGGCCGCGTGCTGCCAGGCTTTTTCGCTCACCGAAACAAAGGCGAGCCCCGGAGGAATCATGAACGCCTTCTGCGATCCGCCAACTACGACATCTAAGCCCCAGCCGTCGATGTCGAGCGGCATGGTGCCGAGGCCGGTAATCGCATCCACCACGAGAATGGCGGGCGTGTCGCGCACCAGTCCGGCGATCGCGCGGACATCAAACTCCGCGCCGGTTGAAGTCTCCGAAGCCTGGATGAAGACGCCGCGTGTGTCCGGATGCTGCTTCAGCGCATCTCCGACGCGCTCCGGGCTGACCACTTCCCCGTACGGAGCTTCGAGCACGATCGGTGACAAGCCGAAGGCGCGCGTCAACTCCACCCATCGCTCGCCGAACTTACCCGCCGAGCAGACGATGACTTCGTCGCCGGCGCGGAAGAAATTCGAAACCGCCGCCTCGAGTCCGCCCGTGCCGGAGGCGACCAGACACAAAACTTCGTTCCCGGTTCCGAACACGTCGCGCAACCCGCTCAAAACTTCGCGATAGAGCGAGCGAAAATCCTCGGTGCGGTGGTAAATGTCCGAACCCATCATCGCCCGCAGAGCCTGAGGGAGAAGAGGAGTGGGTCCGGCGGTGAGAAGTCGCTGTTTCTTGATGTGCATGGAAAAAGAAGCGGAAGCCTCGCGATGCGGAGAGCGGAGCCGTTCTCCTTAAGGAGCCATTATAAATCACCGACGTAGAACTTCCCGCCAAACCGGGGGAGGTTCGGCCTCAGCGCGGGCGGCCGTCGGCCCCGATACGGATCACACGTTGTTCGGGGCTGCCCGATTTCGACGGGCCGGCTAACCAGTGAATTCGCACGAGCGGCGGCTGCTGCTGCCATTCGAGGCCGGGCGAGGCAAGCTCCAGATTCTCGCGGCAGCTTTCCAGCTTCAGCCGCAGCGTTTCGCTCGCTGAATGGCGGCCGAGGGTGATGACACGAAGAAACCGTTCTTCTCCGGCCTGGCACAGCGACATGCCTGCCGGCCGGGAAGGATACGTGTCGGTAAGTACGATGGCGCGATGTTTTACTTCGCCGATCACATGGACGGTGAGGGCATCGGCGCCGGGTAGGACAAATTTGTCGCGATCGAGAAGGAGGGTAATCGGCTTCGCTCCGCGAGCCTGAATTTC
Source organism: Acidobacteriota bacterium (assembly GCA_021813825.1). Lineage (GTDB taxonomy): Bacteria > Acidobacteriota > Terriglobia > Bryobacterales > Bryobacteraceae > JAJYKC01. The sequence goes on from JAKAJI010000149.1 coordinate 3,922, forward strand.
AAGGCGGGTTCGCGAGTTTTCCGTCGAGTAGCGGACCGAGCCGCCCGATGGAAGCGGAACACTGCCCTGGGCGGAGACAGCAACGGCAGAAAGCAGCAGCGCGAAGCTAAGCCAGCAGACGGTCCGCATAGCAGACTCCGTAGTACCGCCAATGCGAACCCGCGCCCGGACCGTGTCCGTAACTGGCCTGGTCCCGTGCATGGAGTTGAGCTTCGGTCTGGCCTTGGTTGGCCGGATCGGTCATGTCCCAACCAATGTTACCCGTCTGCGTGTCACAGAGGATGTTCGGATCTCGCACCCACTTCCCGGATGCCCCGTCCCACACGTGATACTTTCCTCCGTTCCAGCGGCACACGGCCTCATAAGTTACTTGTAAGTCGGTGTAAGTCCGGCCTTGCTGCGAAAGGTAGGCGATGGCCGCGGCGCGCTTCTGCGCGAATAACTTCAACCCTCCATCGACGTTCCGCTGCCAGTTCCATACCTGGTCGTGCGTGGGCGCCGGGTCGGTAAGCTGGCACATACCGTACCCGTTGTCAAAGGACTTGACCGGCTCTCCCGTTGCCGTAAATTGCCGAAAGCCGGATTCATGAGCGACGATTTTGTCGAAGCCGGAGCTTCCCGGCTGGGTTTGTAAATAGGCCAGGGCCTGAGCAGCCGTCGGGTTCGTTCCAGCGACGTTAACCGTGATGCTCGCCTGCTCCCCTCCAGCTTGCGCGGTAACCGTCAGCGTCCCGCCGTAGCCGGCCAGCGCCGGTCCGGCGTCCCAGGTGCTTCCCTGGGTCGAATCCGCGCCGCTCGCCGCGTAATTTCCCCAGGAGACCGTCCAGTTCCACTGATGTGGGCCCGAGGCGTCGGTCTGAACAACGATACTGGGCCAGCCCGCATCCGCGCCGATCCGGAACGTCTGGCCGATCGAGGGTTGAACAAAGTTCATAACGAGTAACTCCGGCCGGCGCAGAGCACGCTCAGCCCGCCTGCCGGGACAGCGCGCGGCTCCGGTCCCGGGCACGAAGGATGGCTGTCGCGATCTTCTTGCCCTTCTCGATGGCGCTATCGTAGGCGGCGCGACGCTCGGCGCGAGTCAAGCCATAGCCGAGGCGGTAGTAGCGCTCGATCGAGCGGCCCACCACCCAGGTACCGGCGTAGGCGATTGCCGCCTTGGGGATGAGCCCGCCGCCGAAGGGAATGTGTCCGGCCAACTCGCGTGCGAGGCTGCGCCATCCGAACGCGCCCGCGATCAGCGATGCGATCTCGGCGCGCTGCTCGCGGTATCCGATGTCGCGGTCGCTCGCCCCGGCCAGCAGAAACGCCATGCGAACCTGATTCGCCGTGAGCACGGCTGTGTCGGAAGCGAATTCACCGGCCACCCAGGGGAGCGAAAGAAAGGGCACCACATCGGGCAGCGCGGTAGCCAGAGAAAACACCGCGTTCTCTTTGGCCACCGAGTGGATGATGTGGCTGGTGACCGGCTCCCGGAATGGCGCCAGGGTGCGGGCCAGCGGCAGAGCAAGCTCGGGTTTTTCCGCCAGGATCTGACGAACGGTCCGCTCGGGTTCCGAGAACGAGAACGGGATCGAGCCCGGGGGTTCTCCCGCGCCTTCCGTGTGAATCTCGATGTCGAAGACGCGGTGAAGGGACTCGCCATGCGCATCCGGTTCAATTCGCTCCAGTACCCGTTCGGCCTTGGCGCGCCGCTGGCCCGAATAGAATTCCGGCAAGAAAAACGACTCGATGTGAAAGTAGGACAGATCGGTGGCGGCGTGCACGCCGATCCGTACCGGGCGCGCGGCCTCTTGTCCCACTTCGGCCGGATTCAGGTGGGCGATAGCGCCCTTCAAACTCTTCAACCAGCTCATCGCCTTAGCCGCTCCGCCTCTTTCCGGAACACAACCTTGAGCTCCTTCCGCCATTGTAAGCCTAGCCCGAAGCGGGTCACTTCGATCGCTGGATCGAAGAAGCGAAGCACGGTATCGTGCGCCGGATGAAACGCGAAGGCGGGCGCGATGAGCAGAACCCGGGGCGCTTCCTTGCGAAGTTCGATGCCGGGGAAGTAGCCGCGGGCGGTGAATTCGCCCCGGTCGAGATGCCATCGGGCCCGGATCCAATAGTCCAGGGCCTGGAGCGGCATCTGGATATCCTCGGACACCTTCAGTTCAATGACCGCAAGTCGGCCGGCGCGGTCCACGGCAAGCAGGTCCGGGATTCCGCGGTCGCATCCGGTAACCCCCGACGCCTGCCGGTAAACCGGAGCGGAAAGCAGTTCGGCGTCGATGGTCTCGAGTTTCTCCCGGACAATGAGCTCGAGTTTATGCTCATCCTCGGCGCCGTCGCATCCCCGGCCTGCTCCGGCCGAACCCATCGCCGCGCGCTGCAGGCGTGTGTCGACGTTGCCGAAATGGAGCGGATCGATCTCGGTTTCCCCACCCGTCGCCGCGCAGGCGAAAACGCGGAACAGCGCCGCCTCCCGATTCAAGTGACGCACGCGCAGGCAGCACGAAGCGGCCGCCTGCTCGGGTAGAAACACGGCCAGACCGGCCACGGCATTGTGGTTCTTCCGCCCGCGGACATAGTCGAGCCAAATCAGGCCGAAAGTGAGCACGTTTTCCGGATGCGCGGCCCCAAGCGGAGCGCCGATCGCCGCCCAGACTCTCCCTGCGTGCCGCAGCAACGCCCGCGGATAAACCGGTGAAAGGCTGTGCTCGAGATCCGGACCGCTGGTGAGAACCTCGACGCTCGCGCCGGGAAACTGACGGCTAAGCCGCTCGCCGAACTCCGCCAACGCACAGTCCCGGCCGGCCCGCCGCGCCAGTTCGTCCGGCCGCGACGACAACACAAGCCGCCCACGCCGGTTCCCAAAGCGCTCCGTATGCAACTCGAGCCTTCCAGGCGCGAGCGACGCCACCCCGCTCAACCGGCGGGAAAAACTGCGGTGGTCGTCCCAGGCCTCCAGCACGACGCGCCCGCCGCGTTCCTCCACCGAACACCGCCCGGGCTCGAGCAGCAGCAGAGGCTCGCCCGATTCAAACAGCGCCGCGTGGCCGTGAGCGGCGAGGAACCGCCGCACTTCGGCGGCCAGGCGGCCATCCGCGCTGCCGCTGCCGCCGCCACCGTTGCGCGATGCGTTCGTCCGGAACATCCCCGCTATCATGGTTATCGACCCGTGCTCCATCAAAGATTAGAGTCTGTCGAAGAGCGGATTTCCCGCGCCTTGCAGCGCTCTGGGCGCTCCCGGACCGGCCTGACGCTGCTGGCGGTGACAAAGAAATTTCCCGCCGAAGTGATCCGCCAGGCCTACGAACTCGGGCTGCGGGAGTTTGGCGAAAACTACGTGCAGGAGTTTGAGTTGAAAGCTCCTGAGCTCCAGGACCTCGCCCGGGCGCGCTTCCACCTGATCGGCCACTTGCAGTCTAATAAAGCAAAAAAGGCGGCAGCGCTGTTTTCCGTCATCCAGACCATCGATTCCGCAAAGCTCGCCGAGCGGTTGAACGACTGCGGGCGGCCTTTGGAAGTCATGCTCGAGGTAAAACTTTCCGGCGAGGCGTCGAAGACAGGCGCGGCGCCGGAGGAGATTCCCGCGCTCATCGCCGCCATCGCCGCGTGTCCGAACCTTCGTCTTACCGGCCTGATGACGATGCCACCTTGGTCGGAGGACCCCGAGGCCTCCCGGCCGTATTTCCGCCGCCTGCGGGAACTCGCTGATCGGCACAAACTCGCCGGCCTGTCGATGGGTATGTCGCACGATCTCGAAGTGGCGATCGAAGAAGGGGCGACGATCATCCGCATCGGCACGGCGTTGTTTGGGCCGCGCCGGAAGAACTAGCGTGCGGGTCGGCTTCTTTGCTCCGCTGCCCCCTGCGCCAACCGGCGTGGCTGATTATGCCGAGGCACTGCTCGGCGCGTTGCGGCCGCTGGTGAACGTCGAAGTCGGCGATGCATCCGCTGACGTCTGCATCTACCACCTCGGCAACAACGCTCTGCACGCCCCGATCTACCGCCGTGCGCTCGAGCGGCCCGGACTCGTCGTGCTGCACGACGCCGTGCTGCATCATTTCCTGCTTGGCTCGCTCAACGAGACCGGCTACGTCCAGGAGTTCGTCTACAACTACGGGGAATGGATGGAAGACCGGGCGCACGCGCTGTGGCGGGGCCGGGCGCGTTCGGCCGCCGAGGCGGAATACTTCGCCTACCCCATGCTGAGGCGCATCGCGGAAAGGTCGCTCGGCGTCGTCGTGCACAATCCCGCGGCGGCTGCGATGGTTCGTGCACACGCCCCACACGCCAGGATCTTCGAAATCCCCCACCTCCTGCTGCCCATGCCCCAACCGGACGGCTGGGCCGTAGCCCGCCGCCGCGCCGAACTCGGCCTCCCGTCCTCAGCCTTCGTCTTCGGCGTCTTCGGTCATCTGCGCGAGTCCAAACGAATCCCCACCGTGCTGCGCGCCTATGCGAGGATCCGCGACGCCGTGCCGGCGCGCCTGTTGATCGCGGGCGAGTACGTCTCCCGCGACCTCGAACGCGCGCTCGCCGGCCCACTGCGGCAACCAGGCGTCGTTCGAACCGGCCACCTCGACGCGGAGGCTTTTGCCCTGCATATGTCGCTCGCCGACGCCTGCATCAACCTGCGATATCCGGCGGCTGGGGAAACCTCCGGGATCGCCATTCGCGCCATGCAAATCGGGCGCCCCGTGCTGCTGAGCCGCGGTCAGGAAACCGAACGCCTGCCGGACTCCGCCTGCGTGCGCATCGACAGCGGCCCCGTCGAAGAGGAGATGCTCGCCACCATGATGCTCTGGCTCGCAGCCCATCCGGACGACGCTCGCCTCATCGGCCGGTGCGCGCGTGACCATGTCCTCGCACACCACGCCGGGGAACAAGTCGCGTCACTCTATGCGGCGGCGCTTTCCGGCTGCTATCATCAACAACATTCCTAACCGATACGGTCTTGCCTCGCTGGCGGTTCCACTACTCGTAACCAGCGTTGCCGGCGCCTGGAGCACGTCGTCCACGCCCGCCGGCTCCATGACGCGCGTGCAGATCCCGATGCGCGACCACGTGATGCTTGCGGCCAACCTGTTCCTGCCCCAGGCCGCCGGCAGACACCCCACCGTCCTCGTGCGGACGCCCTACAACAAGGGCAACTCGCTGCTTGCCGGCTACGACATTTTCCTCCGGCACGGTTACAGCGTCGTGATCGAAGATGTGCGCGGCCGCTACGCCTCCGGCGGCGTCTTCGACGGCATGGCGCGCGAGGGACCGGACGGCTCGGACACCATCGACTGGATCGCGCGCCAAAGCTGGTCCGACGGAAACGTGGTCATGTCCGGCGGCTCCTACCTGGGCTTCGCGCAATGGGACGCCGCCCTCGAGAAGAACCCCCACTTAAAGGCCATCTTTCCCGTGGTCAGCGGCTGCGACCCCTATACGGACCGTTTTTACTCGACCGGCGGCGCCTTAAAACTCGGCCATCGCCTCTCCTGGCTCGTGTCGAATCTCGGGGCGCCCGGCTTCCACCGGCCCCCGTTTCAGGTCTACGTCAATCACCTGCCGCTGCGCACCTCGGACCGCTTTGCCGCCGGCAGGACCATCGGCGCCTTCCAGAAAGCGCTCGCCCATCCAACCTACGACGCGTTTTGGCGCAAGATGAGCGTCTGCGAGAACATGGACCGGGTGCTGGTGCCCGTATTCGCCGCCGGCGGATGGTACGACAACTACGTCGAAGGCGATCTGCGCGCGTTCGAGGAACTTTCCCGCCTGGGCCGGAACCCGCATCTGATCATCGGTCCGTGGCCGCACAACATGTCCTACCACTTCCCCAGCGTCGACTTCGGCCCCGCCGCCAACGTGCCCCTGAAACGCTATCAGGTCGACTGGTACGACAGCGTCCTCAAGTTAGGAACCCGCGCCAGCACGGCGCCGGACATCCGGTGGTTCGTCATGGGGGCGAATGTGTGGAAGTCCTCCAGTCAATGGCCCCCGCACGACACCCACACCCGGGCTTACTACCTTGCCGGAGACGGGCGCGCGAACACGCTCAAAGGCGACGGGAAACTGGAGAGCGCTCCACCGGCCACAAGCCCGCCAGACCATTTCACCTACGATCCCCATGACCCCGTCCCAACGGCGGGAGGCGCGGTTTGCTGCGATCCGTCCGTCTTCCCCTGGGGGCCCATGGACCAACGTCCCCTGGAGCTGCGCCCCGACGTGCTCGTCTACACAACCCCGGTTCTTAAGCACGACGTGGAAGTTACCGGCCCCATCCGCGTCGAGTTATGGGTGGCCACCTCGGCCCGCGACACCGACTTCACCGCCAAACTTGTCGATGTCTTCCCTACCGGCGAGGCCCGAAACCTTACCGACGGCATCCTCCGGCTCCGGTATCGCAACGGTCTGGACCGGATCTCCTTCGCCCGCCCGGCTCAGGCCCTCCCCATCACCATCGACGCCGGCGTTACCAGCAACCTGTTCCGGTCCGGACATCGCATCCGGTTGGAAATCTCCAGCAGCAACTTCCCCCGCTTTAACCGCAACGGAAACACCGGCGGTGCAATCGCCGATGAGACGCGCCTGGTTGTGGCTCGCCAGACCGTATTTCACGACGCCCGCCACGCTTCGGCGTTATTCTTGCCGGTAGTAAGCGAGCCCACATTCAACACCTCCCTCTCGCACCACGGTACGACGCACAGGCACCATCCCTAAGTTTCTTGAGAATCGCCCGCCTATTGTCGGAAGTCGTAGGGTGTGCTTAACTTTAGCAAGAAGCTGTATGTCCAGCATCCCGGCGAAAGCCATCCAGGAACAGATTGTTTCTACCA
>JAKAJI010000004.1 GCA_021813825.1 Acidobacteriota bacterium
GCCTGGCAGACGCAAACCGCGGCGACGTGTGGGGGGTGTCATAAGGAGCAACTGACCACCTATCGGGACACGCTGCATTCCCAGGTGTCTTCCCTCGGGTATGTGGATGTGGCGCACTGCTGGGATTGCCATGAGTCGCACCGGATCCTCCCGGCTTCCAATCCCGCTTCGAGCATCGCGCAGGCAAACTTGACGAAGACCTGCGGCAAGTGCCACGAAGGCGCCAATGCGGGTCTGATTGGCTACCAGCCCCACGCGGACTGGCGGGACGCCAAACGGTTTCCGCTGCTGCACTACTCCAACGTGTTCATGATCTCGTTGCTGGTAAGCGTGCTGGGATTCTTCACGCTACACACGGCGCTCTGGCTCATCCGATCCTCGTTTGATAGCGCCGGGAGGAGAAAGGGGGCCTGAGAAAGATGGGCAGAGCGGAGCTTGTTTCGCGCGCGAGCCCTGGAGGTGACGTAGAGCTTTTTTATCGTCGTTTCACCCTGGGTCAGCGCTATCTGCACGCCGGGCTCGCCACGTCATTCTTGGCCCTTGCGTTCACTGGAATGACCCTGCGATTCAGTTCCCAGGGCTGGGCGGTGACGGCCGCCAAGCTGGTGGGTGGATTCGCGGTCATTCAGTTCTTCCATCTTTTCTTCGCCGTCATTCTCACTGCAATATTCCTCATTCATGTTGGCGACCTGGTCCGGCGAACGATCGTGCTCCGTGAGAAGGGTTTGCTGTCGGGACCCAACTCGATGGTGGTGCGCCGCAAGGACTTCGAGGACTTTTTCGCCAACATGAAGTACTTTCTGTGGCTGGGGCCCCCGCCGAAGTTCGACCGCTATGCCTACTGGGAGAAACTCGACTACTGGGGGGAATGGTGGGGTATGGGCGTGATCGGGCTGACGGGGTATGCGATGTGGTTCCCGGCGTTCTTCGCGCGCTTCATTCCGGGCCGCTGGCTGAATGTCGCGTTAGTGTTCCACAGCTGGGAAGCGCTGCTGGCGGCCGGTTTCATTTTTCTGATCCACTTTTTTAACGCTCACCTCCGGCCATTGAATTTTCCGATGGATCTGGTGATCTTCACGGGCCGGCAGTCGGAGGAGGAATTTAAGATCCGGCATCCTGTCGAGTACGAACGAATCGTGGCGAGCGGAGAGTTAGAGAGATTGCGCGCCGAAGCGCCTCCGCCGTGGCTGAAGAATGTCAGCCGGCTGTTCGGGTCGTTGGCAATTTTGGCGGGATTTGTGCTTATTATCCTGGCAGTCTCGTCGTTTGTAAGAGGGTGAAGGTCACGAGCACTGCAAAAGGAAGAAAGGAAATGGGAAGCGGGCACGGCCGAGAGCCGTTCTGCCGGCAATCCAAGGCGAAGTTCGGTAGTAGTTAACCAATAGACGTGAGGTACAAGAGACGATGAAACGCATGTTCAATGTAATCGGGATCGCCGCTCTGGCGGCGACGATGAGTATAGCGGGGAACGCGGCTGCAGGGAAAGCCGACTATAACAAGGCTTGCAAGAGCTGTCATGGCGCCGATGGGAAGGCAAATCCCGCCATTGAGAAGATGATGAAGGTCGAGATGAAGGACCTGAAGTCGCCCGATGTTCAAAAGATGAGCGACGCCGATCTCAAGAAGATCATCGAGGAGGGGCAGGGGAAAATGAAGCCGGTGAAGAGCCTTTCCGGATCGGCGGTGGATGATGTGGTTGCCTACATGAAGACGCTGAAATAGCAGCGAGTTTGCGCCGGTACACGCGCCATTTGTAGCGGAATGGCGCATCGCGGCGGGCCCGGGGCCGTTTTGGATGTGGTTCCGGGCCGTAATCTTGGCGTTCGTGCTTCGGCACGCTGGTTGCAGTATCCAAACCGGAAAGGTGCGAGCATGAACGGCTTCAATCGGATCCTGTTTCCCACGGACTTCTCACCGCAGGCCGAGGCGGCGGTGCCCTTCGTCCGGGAGATGGCGCTTCGGCACGGAGCTTCCATCGCGCTGCTGCATGCGGTTTACATCCCTGCCTATGCGTATCCGCCCGAGATCGCTTTGCCTCCGGCAGCGATCGACCCGGCGGGATTCGTTGAGACAGGAGCGGAGTTGCTCGAACAGTTTGCCAAACGCCATTTCAGCGATCTACCGAGCGTCAACTGTGTAAGCCGTTACGCGGCGGCCGGTGATCCGGCGACGCTAATTACGGATTTTGCGCATGAGCGGAACATCGATCTGATCATGCTTCCCACGCACGGCCTGGGTGTGTTCCGCCGTTGGCTGATCGGCTCGGTTACGGCCAAGGTATTGCACGACGCGCATTGCGCCGTCTGGACCGGTGTGCACGTGGAGGAACCTCCCGTTGGGCAGCATCCACGAATCCGGACGATTCTGTGCGCGATCGACGTGCAGCCGTCGGCAGAGGACCTGATCGTGCAGGCGCTGCGCCTTGCCAGCAAGCATACGGCGACGGTGTTTCTCGTTCATTGTGTGCCGGGGCCGGAGGTGGGTCCCGAACGGTATTTCGACCAGACGCTGGAGCGGAGTCTGATTGCGGCGGCACGGGGTGAGATCGCCGGCATGCAGCAGCGGTTGCAGACGTCGCTCGAGGTGTGTGTGGCGGCCGGGAGCGTGTCACGCGTGATTCACCAGGCAGCGGTACGCCATAGTGCGGACCTGATTGTGGCGGGCCGCGGGCGTCTGCAGCAGCCCTTCGGGCGCCTGCGCACGAACGTCTACTCGATCGTCCGTGACTCCCCGTGCCCGGTGATCAGTTACTAAGTTAAATGGAAGAGCGCAGGGCTGCCGGATGCTACAGCAGGCCGTGCTTTTTCATCTTGTAGCGGAGAGCGTCCCGGCCGATGCGTAGCGCACGGGCGGCTTCCGACTGGTTCCCCCCGGCACGTTCAAGCGCCTCGGCGATCAGTTGTTTCTCGTGCGAGGCCAAGCTCTCCGGCGTAGCGCCCTCGACAAGGGAAGGTTGACCTCCGGCGGCGTCGACAAGATACTGCGGAAGGTCGACTACATCGATCGAGTCGCCGGAGGCGATCATACAGGCGTGTCCGATGACATTCTCGAGTTCGCGCACGTTCCCCGGCCACTCATGCCGGGAGAGAACGATCTGGGCGCGGCGGGTGAGGGCACGGACATTCTTCCCGAACTGCTGCGAGAACTTGTCGAGGAAGTGCCGCGCCAGCAGCGGAAGATCTTCTTTGCGCTCGCGGAGAGAGGGGAGGTGGATCTCGACCATCGTGAGACGGTAAAAGAGGTCCTCGCGGAACTGGCGGTCAGCTACGGCCTTGCGCAGATCGTGATTGGTGGCGGCGATGACGCGTACATCAACGCGTTTGGCGGTCAGTGAGCCGACGCGTTGCACTTCCTGGTTCTGGAGCACGCGCAGGAGCTTGGCTTGCGTGCCGAGCGGCATGTCGCCGATCTCATCCAGAAAAATGGTGCCGTGGTTGGCGTGTTCGAAAAGCCCCATTTTATCGGAAGTAGCGCCGGTGAATGCGCCGCGAACGTGGCCGAAGAGCTCGCTTTCAAACAGGGATTCGACGACGGCCGAGCAGTTCAGGACGACGTGCTCCCGGCCTGCGGCAGGGCTCAGGTTGTGGATGGCGCGCGCGACGAGGTCCTTGCCGGTTCCGGTTTCGCCGGTGATGAGCACGCTGCGGAAGTGGGGGGCGATACGGCGAACGCGGGCGAAGACCTCGGCCATTGCCGCGCTTTGTCCTACGATGCCCTCGAACTGGCAGCTTTCCAGCAGTTCCCGCTCGAGGTCCCCGGCGCGCATGCGTTTGCGGGCCTCGGCAACGAGTTTCCCTACGCGTTCGCGCACGACGGAGGGCTGGAGCGGCTTGGCGAGATAGTCACAAGCGCCGCGGCGGATCGCGTCGACCGCCGAATCGGTTGAGTAATGGGCCGTCATCAACACGACGTCGATCGTGGGATCGAACTCAAGGGCGCGATCAAGCACTTGAAGGCCGTCGAGCTTCGGCATGACCAGATCCGTCAGCACGATCTGCGGGCGATGCTCCTGAACCAAGCTGAGGCCGTGTTCGGGATCGTCCGCGGTGAGAATGCGGAGGCCGGGTTGGCGCAGGGCGGCCGCGAGCATTTCGAGGCTGCCCGGGTGGTCGTCGATGATGACGAGTGTCGGCTCGGTTTCCGTTATGTCCTCAGGGTTAGTAATCTCTCCACCTCCGCGCGAAGTCCGGCGATAGACACCGGTTTGGACACGTAACCGTCAAATCCCTCCGCCATCGCCCGTTCGCGGTCTCCCTGCATGGCATTGGCGGTGAAGGCGAGAAAAGGGGTGCTGGCGAAACGCTCGTCGGCGCGAAGCGTGCGAAGGGTCTCGAAACCGTCGAGGCCGGGCATCCGCAGGTCCAGAATCACCAAGTCCGGGGATTCCGTTCGTGCCTTCGCCACCGCTTCCAATCCGTCGCTCGCCAAGATCACCTCGTAGCCACTGTGAGAGAGAACTGCGCGCGCCCACTCCCGACCCGCGGCGCGGTCCTCAGCCACCAGAATCCGCTTCATATCCGGAACCCGCCCCGCCGTCATCGCCGCGCGGAAGCGTAAACCAAAACTTGCTTCCCTTGCCCAACTCACTCTCAAGCCAGATCTTGCCACCGTGCATTTCGACGAGATGTTTCGTGATCGCAAGGCCGAGACCCGTTCCTTCGCGCACACCCCGGGTCGTGGGTCCGAGTTGGTGAAATTTATCGAACACCGACTTCTGGCTCTCAGCGGCGATACCGATGCCGGTGTCGCTGACCAACACCTGGATGAAACTGTCCTGGGCATTGGCCTCGACACGAACCGCTCCGCCCTCTGGAGTGAACTTGACTGCATTACTGAGCAAGTTGTAGAGAATCTCCTTGAACCGTACCCGGTCCGCGTCGACGACAAGATCTTCGGGGATCGAGGTCTCAAGTCTAAGTGACTTGGCTTCGGCCTGCGGTCCGATGCTGGCCAGCACTTCCCCGGCCGCTGGCGCAATCTCGAAGATCTCGCGCCGCAGATCCAGCTTTCCGGCTTCGATTTTGCTCAAGTCGAGCACGTCGTTGATAAGCTCCAGCAGGTGGAGGGAGTCGCGACGGATATGCTCGACGAACCGCTTTTGGGGCTCGTTCAATGGGCCTTCGAGTTCTTCGGCCAGAAGTTCGGCGAAGCCGATGATCGTGTGTAGCGGCGTCCTCAGTTCGTGACTCACGCTGGCCAGAAACTCGCTCTTCAGGCGATTGGCGCGTTCGACTTCCCGGTTGCGTTGCTCGAGTTCGGCGTTGGCGGCATGAATTTTCTCTTCGGCAAGTTTTCGGTCTGTGACGTCGCGTATGATCGCGGTGACGCGGAAGCCCTCGTCGGCACGAACCGGGCTGAGGCTGATCTCGACGGGGAACAACGTGCCGTCCTTGCGGACCGCATGCAAGGGTAGTCCCTGCCCCATGGGACGTACGCGAGGCTCAGCCCAATACTGCGCACGGTGTTCACGGTGGCGCGCCTTGGCCGAGTTTGCGAGCAACATCTCGACGCTGCGGCCCAGCATCTCCTCGCGCCGGTAGCCGAAGATGCGCTCCGCCGACGCGTTAGCAAGAACCATCGTGCCGTCCTCGTCGACCTCGATAATCGCGTCCGGGGCTGCTTCGAGCAGTTCGCGGAACCGGCCTTCGGCCTTGACGCGGGCGTTGGCTTCCTGTTCGCGCGCACGCGCCCTCTCCTGTTCGGCGATCGCTACGCGGCGCGGGCCGTCATCGGCGATCACCGTGAGCAGTCCTCCCTCTTGGCGCCGCGAAGCCCAGCATCGCAATTCGATCTGGTTGCCGGTTCGCCCCTCAAATTGCAACTCGAGTCCATCGGAAGGCTCGTGGAGCAATCCGGCGTCCAGGGCTCGTTCGAGCTTTTCCAGCGCCGAAGCGAGGAGAGGCGGAGGGGTATGTCCGAGCACGTCGGCCGCCTCATATCCGAGCAGACGGGAGGCTCCGGGACTCCAAAGGGTAATGACACCACTGCGATCCGTCCCCACCAGGCCTAGGGCGTGAGCACGCCAGATCTGGTCAAAAAGCTCGCGTTCCTCCAGGCTTCCGAGTTCCGTCACCGGTTTGCCTTTAGATGCTGCCATTGCGTGATTTGGCGCTCCACTGGGCCACTTCGCGCAGCCTCATTACCGATCTCATTCTATCATTAGGAAATCACGCGGCTTCGGCACGCATTCGGAAGGCGGGTGGGTAGCCCCGGGGCTGGACACGCGGGCCGGAAATGTCATATAGTTCCGGTCATGAAATTCTCCGGCCTTCTATTTGTGATTGCGGCTTTGGCCATGGCGGACGGGCCCGGTAAGGTTGACCTGTGGCACGGGGCCAAGGTGGTCTCGGAGGCGCTGCCGGCCGGCCCGGGTCTCGAAACGGCAGTTCTGGCCAAGTATGAGAATCACTCGGTGATGGTGATTCGCCGGCAGAAGACCGGGCAGGTGGAGTTGCACCAGACGCAAACCGACATCATGATTGTCGAGAGCGGATCGGGGGAGCTGCGGACTGGCGGTACGATGCCGGACGCCAAGACTACTGCGCCGCATGAGCTTCGTTCGGACGAGATGAAAGGCGGGATGAGCCGCCATGTGGTGCCGGGGGATTTAATTCACATTCCGGCGAACGTCTCACACCAAGTGGTGCTGAAGCCGGGCGAGACGATCGACTACGTGACGATCAAAGTGGACGCGCCGTGAGGCGCGCTTAGCGCGTCTTGCGCCGGGACGGGCGCTTTTTAGGGATGGCCGGCAGTTCGGCTGCGAAGGCCATTTCGATCAGTTCGGCCTGCTCGGCGTTGTGGCGCTTGAGCGAACCCGGTGCGGGGCTGGCGCTCTCCAGGCGTCCGGCGTAGCCGAGCGTGCGGCCGGTTGGATCGAGCAGGGGCCGGAACCACTCGCGGACGAAGCGCCATGCACCCATGTTCCGCGGTTCTTCCTGAACCCAGCGAACTTCGGCGTTGGCGGGATACAGGGCGAGGGCATCGCGCATCTTGGCTTCGGGAAAAGGATAATACTGCTCCAGCCGGACGATCGCCACATCGTTGGCCTTTCGTTCCTCGCGTGATGCGAGCACGTCGAAGTAGACCTGGCCTGAGCAGACCAGGATGCGCTTCACGTTCCCGGCGTCCACGCTGTGATCCGGGAGCACTTCTTCGAAAGTTCCGGTGGTGAAGTCCGACAGTAGGCTGGTGGCCCGCGGATTTCGCAGCATTCGCTTCGGCGTGAACAGAATCAAAGGTTTGCGCATACCGCGCCCCTGGGGACCGCCGACCATCTGGCGGCGCAGTAAATGAAAATACTGGGCAGGGACGGTGCAGTTGCACACCTGCATATTGTCCTCACCACAGAGCTGCAGAAAGCGCTCGATGCGGGCGCTGGAATGCTCTGGGCCCTGTCCTTCCTGGCCGTGCGGGAGCAGCAGCACGAGACCGCTCGGCTGCGCCCACTTGGTCTCGGCGGTAGCGATGAACTGGTCGATCATGATCTGGGCGCCGTTGGCGAAGTCGCCGAACTGCGCTTCCCAAAGCACCAGCGTGGAGGGATCGGCGACGCTATAGCCGAACTCGAAGCCCATTACGGCGTACTCGCTGAGCGAACTGTCGTAGACTTCAAAGCGCGCCTGGTCCGGGGCGGCGTGTTGCAACGGAATATAGGGCCGGCCGTCTTCGTAGTCGAAGAACTTGATGTGCCGTTGGCTGAAGGTTCCGCGGCCGCTGTCCTGGCCGCTGAGGCGGACGGGCGTGCCTTCGAGCACAAGGCTTCCGAAGGCGATGGCTTCGCCGGTGGCCCAATCGATCGGCGCGCCTGTCAGGATCTGGCGGCGCTTGTCCACGACGCTCTTCAGCTTCGGATGCAAGTGGAAGTCGGCCGGGAGTTCGGTCATCTTCTGGACGACGCGGTCGAGCAGGGCGGGCGAAATGGCTGTTTGGGTGGCCTCGGCGCGCGTCTTCACCTCGACTTCCGGCGCGGTCAGGCTGTCGACGTGATAGCGCTCCCCGCCCTTCTTGCTTTCGTCGTAGATCGCATTGAGACGGCCGGAAACCGTTTTGCGCATCGCGGTGACTGCAGCCTCATCGACGAGGCCGGAGGCGACCAAAGTGCGTGCGTACTGTACCGCGGCCGAAGGATGGGTCTTGATCTTGCGGTACATCAGCGGTTGGGTGTAGCTGGGGTCGTCGGCTTCGTTGTGCCCGTGCCGGCGGTAACAAACCATGTCGATGACGACGTCCTTTTTGAACTGCTGGCGGTAGTCAAAAGCGAGTTGGGCGGCGCGAACGCACGCCTCGGGGTCGTCAGCGTTGACGTGGAAGATCGGCGCCTGGACGGCGCGGGCGATGTCGGTTGAGTAGGTGGCGGTGCGTCCCTCGGATGGATCCGTGGTGAAGCCGATCTGGTTGTTAATGACGAGATGCAGTGTGCCGCCCGTCTTGTAACCCTTGAGTTGTGACAGATTCAACGTTTCGGCTACCACGCCCTGGCCGGCAAAGGCGGCGTCGCCATGGATGAGCAGGGGGATGACGCGGGCGCGTTCTGCGTCACCGGCGCGGTCCTGCCTGGGACGAACGATACCTTCGACAACCGGGTCGACGGCTTCCAGGTGACTCGGATTGCAGACCACGGAAAGAGCCACTTCGTGCCCGGAAGTCGTTTTGCGGACGCCGCTGGCGCCAAGGTGGTATTTCACGTCGCCGGAGCCTTCAATCGACTCGGGGTCGCCGCCCTCGAACTCGCTGAACACCTGCACCATGGACTTGCCGATGATGTTGGCGAGCACGTTCAGACGGCCGCGGTGAGCCATGCCAATCACGATTTCGTGCACGCCGCCGGCGCCGGCGCGTTCGACAAATTCATCGAGGATCGCGATGGCTGACTCGCCGCCTTCCAGGCCGAAGCGTTTGTGGCCGACGAAGCGGGTCCCAAGGAAGTGTTCAAACTCCTCGGCTTCGATGAGCCGCTCCAAAATCCGCCGGCGCACGGTGTCGCCGAGCGGCCAGTGGTTCATCTCCGGCTCCATGCGATCCTGCAGCCACTGCTTCTGGTCCGGATGCTGGATGTGCATGAACTCGCAGGTCAGCGTGCCGCAGTATGTCTTGCGGATCGCCTCCAGGATTTCGCGCAGCGTGGCTGTGTGCGAACTGCCCCTATGCACCTGCAGCGTGCCGACCGTGAAAACCTGGTCCAGATCTCCCGTCGTGAGCCCATAGGTTTCGGGATCAAGTTCGGGGTGCTCTTCACGGTGCATCAGGCCGAGCGGATCGAGGTCCGCCATCAGGTGGCCGCGGACCCGGTGCATGTGGATCAGGTGCATCACCGCGCCCTGCTTTTCGACGAGTTCGGCGCTGACCGCTGGGGTGGCCGCCGGTTGAGCAGTTGCGGCAGGAGGAACGGAGGGAGCCGGCATCGTGCTCCAGGTGGCTGGCTTTGCGGTCAAGCTCATGGCGTGCATCAGCCGCTGATAGAACTCGTCCGCGCCTTCGAGCAGGGCCTGAAGGCGCGCGAGGAACAAGCCGGATTCCGCACCCTGGATCACGCGGTGATCATAGGTGCAGGTGATCATCATGACCTTCGAAATGCCAAGGGATGCTCGGGCGGCTTCGCTCAGCGCGCGGTATTCGGCCGGATAGTCGATGGCGCCGGTGGCGATGATCGCTCCCTGGCCGGGCATCAGGCGCGGCATCGAGCCGTATGTGCCGACGGTTCCGGGATTCGTGAGCGAGATCGTGGTTCCTTCGAAGTCGGCGAGCGTGAGTTTTCCTTCCCGCGCGCGGGCGACGATCGCGTCAAACGCTTCGACATACTCCTCGAAGCTCAGCGTGTCGGCGTTCTTGATGTTCGGAACTTTGAGCGAGCGAGTGCCGTCCTTGGCGGCGACGTCGACCGCGAGGCCGAAGTTCACGTGGTCACGGACGGCTCGATAGGCGGTCCCGTCGACACTGGCGAAGGCGTGGTTCAGCGCTTTGTTGGTGCGCAGCGCCTCGAGTATCGCCCAGCCGATGATGTGGGTGAAGGACAACTTGGATTGGCCGGCGCGGCCGCGCGCGTCGTTGGCGATGCGGCGGTTCTCCTCGAGAATGGCCACAGCCACCATCCTTTGCGAGGTGGCCGTCGGCAGCGTAAGGCTGGCGGTCATGTTTTCGGCGATGCGGAGCGCTGCGCCGCGTAATGGAACGAGTTGCTCGCCGGCGACGGCGATGTGGGCGGGCGCGGCGGCGGGCGCGGGCTTTGCGTGTCCGTTCGACACCGCGGCCTCGACGCCGTTCAAGGCCGGCGCAGCCGCAGCGGCCCCGTTTCCTTCAAAAATCTTCTTCCAGCTTTCGTCTACCGTGCGGCGATCATGAAGATAGTTCAGATAGAGCTCATCTTCGAGCCACTGGTTGATCCCGGGAGCAGCGCTACCTGGCGCAGAACTACTGGATGAGTCAGACATGCAGTTTGGTGGGAGGTTCCTTCTTCTCTCATCCTATCGCGATCCCGGCGGCTTGTCGGCAGGTCAAAGACGACCTGCGGGCTAGTCTTCAATCTCGATCTTCGGCCCGGTCTTCGCTCTCTCTTCGGCGGCGCGCCGTTCGACCTGCCGGGCCAGTTCGAGATAAGGCCGGGCGACGTCGGTGGCGTCGCCGACCACGACAGGCCGGCCGGTGTCGCCGCCCTCCCGAACGCGCGGGTCGAGGGGAAGCTCGCCGAGGAACGTGACGTTCATCGCGTCGGCCGTCTTCTTCCCCCCGCCCTGGCTGAAGACGTCGATGCGCTCGCTGCAATGCGGGCAGATGAGGTAGCTCATGTTTTCGACGAGTCCCAGGAGCGGCACGCGGACCTGCTCGAACATGAGAATGGCCTTTCGTGCGTCTTCGAGCGAGACTTCGGAGGGCGTGGTGACGATGATTGCGCCGGTGAGGGGTGCGGTCTGGATCAGCGTAATCTGCACGTCGCCGGTTCCGGGCGGCAGGTCGACGATTAAGTAGTCGAGATCGCCCCAATCCACCGAGCGGAGGAACTGCTGGATGACGCTATTGAGCATGGGGCCGCGCCAGACCAGGGGTCGATCGCCCGGATTGAGCAGGCCCATGGACATCACTTTCATGCCGTAGCGTTCCACCGGCTGAATGCGCTCGCCGATCGCGTGAGGTTGGGCTCGGACGCCGAGCATGAGCGGCACGTTTGGCCCGTACACGTCGGCGTCGAGCAGTCCGACCTTATTGCCCAGGCTGCCCAGTGCGAGCGCCAGGTTCACGGCCACCGTCGTCTTGCCGACTCCGCCTTTTCCGCTGCCGACGGCGATCAGGTTTTTCACGCCGGGGATTGGCGGCCGGACCGGCTCGCCCTGCGATCCCATTGGTCTCGATTGCGTTCCCATTTCTTACCGATGATCGCGCATTGTTGCGTCCCGGCGCCAATGTCGTCGGGCCAGCAGCAGCCGGCTTGGGCGGACCGAAGGGGCGTGTTACGCTGGCCTCTTATGCAGCTTTCGGGGATTTTCCTCGGGCTTGGGGAGGAGACGTTCGGCGAGCTTTTGCGGAACGTCTCGATCAGCGGCCTCAAGACATATCAACTTTATGAACGGATGAAGGTGCGCCTCCATCTACCGAAGCTCAACGCAAGCACGCTTCGTGCTGCTGAGCCGAAGCTTTGGCAGCGGCTCCAGACGGGGGAGGAGGACCTGGCTACGGAGTTGGCGCAGGCGATTCTGGTTGGGCATCTGGACATGATCATCGCGGTGCTGAATTTTCTCGAGATCCCGCACGAGGATGGGTTTTTCGCCAAAGACCTGGACGGGGCGAAATATCTCACGGGCGACTGGCAGCAGCGGGTTTACGATAAGTTTCAGGCGAGTTATCCGCGGGCGCTGCTGCTGTTTTATTTGAATCACTTGGGCTGGGAAGTGGCAAAGGCAGAGAGCATTTTCCAGCCGTCGATGCCGGAGACCAAGGCGTAGCCGGGGACTATGAGCGGGTTTTTCGACGCTGTGCGCAGCGGTGATGTCGGCACGATGCAGGCGCTGGCCGAAGCCGAGCCAGTCGTAATGTCCTCGCGCGACGAGCGCGGCATCGACGCCTATATGGCGGCGCGGTATGCACGGCAGACGGAGGCGGCGGAGTGGCTGCTTGGCCACGGCTTTGTTTGCGATGTGTTTTCGGCCGCCGTGGCGGGCAATACGGACCGATTGAGCGAATTACTGGCGCATGACCGGAGTCTGGCGACCAGCTACAGCGCCGACGGATGGACGCCGCTGCACCTAGCGGCGTTTTTCGGCAGCCGAGGCGCGGCCGAGGTCCTGATGGCGGCCGGAGCGAATGTCAACGCGCGCTCGCGCAACGCGATGCAGAATGCTCCGCTTCACGCCGCGGCAGCCGGAAAGAGCCTGGAAGTGGCCCGGTTGCTGGTCGCCAACGGAGCGGACGTGAACGCGATTCAGGAGGGCGGTTGGACCGCCCTGCACGCCGCGGCGCAGAACGGCGACACGGAAATGGCGCTGCTGCTGATTTCGTTCGGCTCACGAGTGAAGGCGGCGGCAACCAACGGACAGACGCCGCTCGACCTGGCCCTGACCGGTGGCCGCGCCGAGATGGTGAACCTTCTTGATGAGCATGGAGCTTCCGACTAGGCTCGTGAACCTTTCCCAAATTCAAAAGTTGTGCGATGACGCTCTCGTGAGGATCGCCTCGGCGGAAACCCGGGATGCGCTTGAAGCGGTGCGCGTGGAAGTGCTTGGCCGCAAAGGGGCGCTGGCCTCTTTTAGCAAGGAAATGGGCCGGCTGGCGCCGGAGGAACGCGCTGAGGCTGGTAAGAAGCTGAACGCCGCAAAGCAGGAGTTGGAAACCGCGCTTGCGCGGCGCCTCGAGGTGTTTGAGCGGGAAGCGCTGGAACGCCGGCTCGATGCCGAATGGCTGGATCTGACGCTGCCCGCTCCCGGACCTCGCCCCGGCAGTCTGCATCCTGTGACGCTGATCCAGCGTGAGGTCGAGGACCTTTTTCTCTCGCTCGGCTTTCGCGTCCTGGATGGGCCCGAAGTCGAGACCGAATACCATAACTTCGACGCCCTGAATATCCCGCCGCATCATCCGGCACGCGACATGCAGGACACGTTCTGGCTGGACGGAGGACGGTTGCTCCGTACCCACACGTCGCCCGTGCAGGTTCGCGGCATGGAGCAGTTCCGACCCCCGCTGCGGATGATCGCGCCCGGACGCGTGTTTCGCAACGAAGAAGTGGACGCGTCGCACGAGCACACTTTTTACCAGGTCGAGGGCATGATGATCGACCGCGACGTTTCGGTGGCGCATTTGATCTACTTCATGCAAACCCTGCTCCGGCGCATCTTCCGCCGGGAAGTCACGGTGCGCCTGCGCCCCGGCTATTTTCCGTTCGTCGAGCCGGGTTTTGAACTCGACATTCGCTGCCTGATCTGCGGCGGCGAAGGTTGCCCGGTCTGCAAGCAGAGCGGCTGGGTGGAACTGATGCCATGCGGACTGGTGCATCCGAACGTTTTACGGATGAGCGGCGTGGATCCGGAGGAGTGGAATGGGTTTGCCTTCGGCCTCGGACTGACACGGCTGGCGATGATGCGGTACGGAATCGACGACATCCGGCTGCTGCAAAGCGGCGATCTACGATTCCTGACACAGTTTTAGCTTTCGAAGCGAGATCGATGAAGTTCTCCTACAACTGGATTTGCGAGCTGGTAGACGGCCTCGATAAGCCGGCCGAGGCGCTGATGCGTCTCATGACGATGAAGGTGGCCGAGTGCGAGGGCGTGGAGGAAGTGGGCGCGCACCTGGCTCAGGCGGACGTGGCGACGCTTGTTTCCGTGGAGCCAATTGAAGGCAGTCACAACCAGGAAGTCGTAATCGAGACGGAGCGCTACGGCCGGCGCACCGTCGTCTGCGGCGCTCCGAACGCTCGTATCGGGCTGCGTTCCGTGTACGTGCCGGCGGGAGTGCGTCTGGGGAATCGAGAGATCGGCAAGGCGACGATCGATGGCGTGGAAAGCGATGGAATGTTGGTAAGCGCCGCCGAGTTGGGAATCGGCACGGACCATACCGGGATCCTGGATATCGATGGCGAACTTGGGCTGAAGCCGGACCATGTCATCGAGGTTGACAACAAGTCGCTGACGCACCGGCCGGATCTATGGGGGCATCTCGGGATGGCCCGCGAGATCGCGGCGATTTTGGGCAAGAAGCTGATCGACCCGGCGCAGGGGCTTCCGCTGCCTGGTCCAGGCGGCGACTTACACGTTGAGATTGCCAACCCGGCCCTTTGCCCCCGTTACAGCGCGCTGGTTTTTGACAACGTGAAGGTGGGGCCGTCTCCAGCCTGGCTGCGGTGGCGGCTGGCGGCGATTGGCCTGAACTCGATCAACAATATCGTCGACGCGACGAACTGGATCATGGCCGAACTGAGCCAGCCGATGCACGCCTTCGACGCGGACCTGCTGCACGGCGACACGATCTATGTGCGGACGGCGCGGGCGGGCGAATCGATCGTGGCGCTGAACGGCGAGACCTACGCGCTCGAGCCCGCGAACCTCGTGATTGCGGACGCGGCCGGACCGGTGGCGATCGCCGGTGTGATCGGCGGGCAAGACAGCGCGATCCACGAAGGCACGACGCGGATCGTGCTCGAAAGTGCATGTTTCCTCGACTCGAGCGTCCGCAAGACGAGCGTGCAGTTGAAGCTGCGTACAGACGCCTCGATGCGGTTCGAAAAATCGCAGGATGCGGTGAATACGACGCGCGCGCTGGCGCGCGCGATTGTGCTGTTGGAACAAATCTGCCCTGGGATACGGCTGGTGGGCGGTCTGGCGGACGCAGGTGGCGAGCCGGCGCCTCCGCCGCCGATCGACTTGCCGCTTGCTTGGCTCGACCGCAAGCTCGGCCGTCATGTGGAGCCGGCGCAAGCGCGCGGCATTTTGCATGCGCTCGGTTTTGGCGTAAGTGAAGCAGATGGCGGATCGCTTTCGGTCTTGGTGCCGTCATGGAGGGCGACGAAGGACATCTCGATCAAGGACGACCTGGTGGAAGAGATCGGCCGCATCCTCGGCTATGATTCGATCGAGCCGCGCGCGCCGATGGTTCCCTGCGACGCCCCGCAGGCAGACCCGCGCCTTGCGCTGTTGCGGCATATCCGGGATATGGCCGCGGCGCAAGGGTTTACGGAGGTCTATAACTACTCCTTCGTGAGCGAGGAAATGGCGGGGCGGTTCGGGTTTGAGGCTCGCTCGCACGTGCGCGTGTTGAACCCGATCGCGGCAGGTCAAACATTGCTGCGCAACAGCTTGCTGCCCGGAATCTTTCGCGTAGTCGAGGAAAACAGCCGGCACTTCGGCGCATTCCGTTTTTTCGAAATCGGGCGTGAGATCCACCCTTGTCCCGGGGAGGAACTTCCGAAGGAGACGCCACGCTTTGCGGCCGCGATTTTCTCCCGTGACGACGGCGTGGCGGCTCTGTTCGAGCTGAAGCGTCTGGCGGAGTGCCTGGCGCCGGGCTGCCGGGCTGAACCGGTGGACGCGCGCCGGTTTGAACATCCGAGGCGGGCGGCTGAGATCCGGGTTGCCGAAGGGACGCTTGGGCGCCTAAGTGAACTGCATCCGTCGCTTGGCCTGGAGGGACGAGCGGCAGTGCTGGACCTTGATATTGCCGTGCTTGAACGGAGGTTCGGCGCGGTGGCGAAGGTGCAGCCACAGCGGAAGTACCCGACCAGCGCATTTGATCTTTCCGTCGTCGCACACGCGCGAACTCTGGCTGGCTCGCTCCTCGACGAATTGACCATCCTCGGCCGGGAAGACGTTGTCCGCATAGAATATTTGCGCCAGTTTGCTCTGCCCGACGGGCAGGTGAGCTTTTCCTACCGGCTGACCGTAGGCGCCGCTGACCATACGCTCTCGTCAGGCGAAGTGGCGGCGATCCGCGACCGGCTGATTGAGGGGATGAGAGCCCGCGGTTACGAACTACGCGTCTGAAAGCAGTTGCTCAAGCTGGTGGGCCCTGTAGGATTTGAACCTACGACCAATGGATTATGAGTCCACTGCTCTAACCGCTGAGCTAAGGGCCCGTTTCGGTGCGGTGCTGACCGCTATTGTAGCGTTGCTTCGCCCACCGGCCGCCGTTCACGAGACGCCATTCAGGAAACGAGGCCGCGGCGGACGGCGTAGAGGATGAGCTCCGGCATGCTGTGGAGGTTCAGCTTCTGGAAGATTTTATTCCGGTGGGTTTCCAACGTAGCGAGGCTCACGTTCAGGATGCCTGAGGCCTCCTTGTTGGAGCGTCCCTCGGCCAGAAGTTGCAGCACCTCGCGTTCGCGCGTGGTCAACGTCTCGTAGCTGTCCTCGGCGCCGCGGCTCTGCAGATGGGTGGCATAGTTCTCCACGAGCATCCGGCTGACTTCGGGGCTCAGGAAAGCCTTCCCTTCATTGACCGCTCGAATGGCGCCGATTACGTCCGCATCGGTGGAATCCTTCAGCAGGTAGCCCCGGATACCGGCCTGCAGGGAGCGCAGAACGTAGCCCTCGTCTGAGTGCATGCTTAGGATGATTACCTTCGTGTGCGTTAGTTTGGCCGCAATCTGCCGCGCCGCTTCCATCCCGTTGAGCATCGGCATGGCAATATCGAGCACCGCAATATCGGGTCGCTGCTGTTCAGCCATTTCTACGGCTTGGCGCCCGTCGGAGGCCTCAGCCACGACTTCAAAATCCGGCTGCCGTTCCAGAAGCAACCGCATGCCCGCGCGGAGGATCGTGTGGTCGTCCGCCAGCAGGATCCTTATCTTTTCCACTTCGTGCGCCCCCTTATCCCAATCGTACCGATTCTAGCCGACGGTCCGCGGGAGCGGGAGAACATCGTCCCAGATCAGGCTGGGACCGGAAGATTTGAACCATACGGCCATCCGGGGGCGAAAATCATGGTCACAGGGTATGTTCCGAAACTGAGGAAGCCGGTAGTATCGAGTTGTGAGGGCAAGGGATTCGTTAGGTGACAGGCCCCCTTTCCACCCTGCCACTTCCCTCAAAGTCCGGCGGATCCCTTGACCTCGCTTCATCCGCGCGCGATGCCTCTGGATGAGCGAGAGTGCTTCCCCCCCGGTCGGTGATTGGTAATTGTTGCGACGGAGCATATCCCCTTGTTTGACCTTAGGCGTCTATTTCTGGGTTGGAGAGCGGGTAGGAGCGACTCGGGAGACGTACAAGAGGAGCCGCAAAAGGAAATCCGACTGCTTGCCATCACGGCTGACATCGAAAACGAGATCGATCTCCGGAAAATTGCTGCCGAGAATGGCTGGCGGATTGTCTCGGCCCGGTCTTCGGAGGAGGCCATTGCGGTATTGGAGAGCGGGGAATATGCTCTCGTTATTTGTGATCGGGATCTGCCCGGCGAGGATTGGCGCGAAGTGCTCTCGCGTCTGACAAGTGCCTCGCAACGAACGTGTATTTTGCTGGCTTCGCCCGTCACCGATGAATATCTCTGGAACGAGGTCATCCAGCACCGTGGTTACGATGTGGTGACCAAGCCGTATCGCTATGACGAACTGAAACGGGCGATCACTTTCGCCGGGAGCTGGACGGGCCGGCCAGAGAGCCACCGTAGGGAGGCTGCGTCGCGATAAGCTGTTGTACTGTCTTCACCCTTTGCGTGCCCGATGAACCCAACACTCCATCTCTCTTCCAATGATTTAGAGAAACTTGCCGCCCTCGACTCGTGCAGTGTGTCGAATGCGATTGAGACGTTTAACGTTCGGCTCCGAAACGAAGGTTTCATCACCGGCGGAATTCGCTGTATGTTTCCGGGGCTGCCTTCCACCGTCGGTTACGCCGCCACATGCCGCATCCGCGCCTCGTCGCCTCCGATGACCGGCCGATGCTATTTCAATCGAATGGATTGGTGGAAGTACCTGCTCACGGTCCCAGCGCCGAGAGTACTGGTCATTCAGGATGTGGATCGCGTTCCGGGGATCGGAGCCTTTGTTGGCGAGGTTCACGCCACGGTTGGACGGGCGCTGCAGTGCGTCGGTTGTGTGACGAATGGGGCTGTACGCGATCTCGAAGCGGTCGAGGCTACAGGATTTCAACTTTTCGCGGGTAGCGTGAGCGTGTCTCACGCCTACGCGCACATTGTGGAGTTTGGGGAACCGGTCGAGATCGGGGCGCTGAAGATCCGATCGGGAGACTTAATTCATGGGGACCGGCACGGTGTGCAGACCGTTCCCCTTTCAATCGCTTCCGAGGTTCCGCGCGTGGCCGAAGAGATCCGGCGGAGGGAGCAGGAGTTGTTTGCGTTTTGCCGCTCAGCCGAGTTCAGTTTTGACCAGCTTGCGGCGCGCTTCCAGGAGCTGAGTTAGTAGACAAGTTAGACGAGTTTCATGCGAGGGATTGACATGGTTAGGAAGATACTGTTGTACGGCAGTTTCGGCTTGGCTGCGGTGGCCACGACGGTGCTGTCAGGTTGCTCGGCCACTCAGGCGGCGAAGGCCGCCAGCGCGGAACCGGCGGCGCTTGAAGTCGGTGTTGTGAAAATCGGGAAGAAGGACCTGGGGCGGACGCTCACAGTTTCCTCTGAATTGGTTCCCTTCCAGGAAATCGATGTATTCGCGAAAGAAGCCGGGTACGTGCAGAAGTTGTACGTCGACTACGGGAGCCGCGTCAAAACGGGCCAGTTAATGGCGGTGCTCGAGATCCCCGAACTCGAAGCGCAACTGAGACAAGACGACGCCGCGATCAAGAACGCCCAGGACATGGTGACGCACTCCGAACACGAGTTGTCGCGAAGCGAAGCCCAGCACAAAGTAGATCAGTTGGAGTTTGACCGGTTGGATGGAGTAGCCAAGACCAAGCCTGGGCTGGTGGCGCAACAAGAAGTGGACGATGCCGAGGGTAAGGCACTGGGATCAGCAGCGCAGGTAGAGGCCGCCAAAGCCACGCTTGAAGCGTCGCAAAGCCAACTCGCCGCGGCACAGTCCAAGCGCGAACATGACCAGGCTCTGTTTGACTATTCGAAAATTACCGCTCCCTTTGACGGCGTTGTGACACAGCGCTACGCCAACTACGGCACGCTGATGCAGGCGGGCACGGGTTCGAGCACGCAAGTTTTGCCACTGGTGCGCCTATCGCAGGAAAACCTGTTTCGGCTTGTCATTCCGGTACCTGAGTCTTATGTCCGGTTTATTCATATCGGAGACCAAGTCAGCGTTCGGGTTCCGGCGCTGAACCGTGACTTCCCCGGCAAGGTCACGCGCTTCTCAGTAGACGTGAAGGAAGACACGCGCACAATGCACACGGAAGTTGACGTGCCGAACCCGGATGCGACGCTGATGCCTGGGCTGTACGCCGAGGCGACTCTGACGTTGGACCGCAAGGAGGATGCGCTTGCCGTGCCTCTGCAGGCGGTCGATAAGGGCGACAGTGGGTCGACGGTTCTGGTCGTCAATGCCTCGGGGAAGATCGTGCAGCGCAAAGTCACGCTTGGCGTCCAGACCGACACCGACGCAGAAGTTCTGGAAGGAATTGCCGAGGGTGACCAGGTCGTTGTGAGTGACCGCGCCGGCCTGCGGGCGGGAGAGGCGGTGACGCCTCACTTAGTCCAACTCGTCCAATACCAGGGTCAGAAGGCGTCGGGAGAATAGCAGTCCATGCCGCGTTTTTCTATTCGTAATCCGTACTTCATCATCGTTTGCTGCCTGGCGCTCGTCGTTATCGGCGGCGTGAGTATCAGTAATATGCCGGTGGACCTGTTTCCACCGATCAATCTTCCTGAAGTAGTCGCGGCGACGTTCTACTCCGGGATGCCGCCGCAGGACATTGAAACCGACATCACGGATCCTCTGGAACGCTTCTTCACGCTGGGAAGCGGAATTGACCATATGGAATCCCGCTCGATGTTGGGCGTCAGCATCATTAAGATCTACTTTCAGCCCGGCACCAACGCGGACTCCGATGTCACCAGCATCTCGAACCTCGCACTCGCCGACTTGAAGCGGCTTCCGCCGGGAACTCTGCCGCCGGTCGTGTTGAAGTTCGACGCATCGAGCCTGCCGGTGTGCCTCGTCACGGTGAAAGGCTCCGGACTCACACAGACACAGTTACACGACTACGCGCAGTTTGCGATCCGCAATCAGATTGCTGTGGTCAAGGGTGCTGAGATTCCGCCGCCGTTCGGCGGAAAGTACCGGCAGATCATGGTGTATGTAGACCCCTACAAGCTGTATTCGCGGCAACTCAGCCCGATGGACGTCGTGAAGGCAGTCAACAGCAGCAACCTGATTCTGCCCGCGGGCGACGTGAAGATGGGGCCGTATGACTACTACGTATATTCCAACAGCCTCGTCGACAACATGAAGCAGTTGGATGACGCGCCGCTGAAGACCGTTGGCACCAGTTGGGTTTCGGTGAAGGACGTTGGGAAAGCAGAGGATGCTTCGCAGATTCAGTACAATCTGGTCCGCGTCGATAGCCAGCGCTCCTGCTACATCCCCATCATGAAGCAGGGCGGGGATACGAACACGATTGCCGTCGTGAACGGCGTCCGGAAACTCACCGAACACCTCTACGACATTCCGTCGCAGATGAAAGCGGTGCTCGTCTTTGATCAATCGGTGTTTGTGAAGAACGCCCTGAAGACGGTCGCCCACGAAGGGTTGATGGGACTGGTGCTGACCAGCATCATGATTCTCATATTCCTCGGCAGTATGCGCGCAACGATCGCCGTTCTCCTCTCGATCCCGATTTCGGCCTTGGCGATGTTTGTGGTGCTGTCGCTGCTGGGAGCCACGATCAATACAATGATTTTGGGTGGGCTGGCGCTAGCTCTATCCCGCGTCATCGACAACTCGGTTATTTCGCTGGAAAACATTTACCGGCACCTGGAGATGGGCGCCTCGCCAAAAGTGGCGGCCGAAGAGGGTGGCGCCGAAGTCAACATGGCCGTACTCGCCGCGACGCTCGTTGATGTGGTGGACTTTTTCCCCGTCACGTTCCTGTTTGGTGTGAGTAAATTCCTGTTCTCCGCCCTGGCGCTGGCGTTCTGCTTATCGCTTCTGGCGTCGTTTGTTGTCGCCATGACCGTCATTCCACTTTTCTGCTCGAAGTTCCTGACCGCGCATCACGGCGCGGCCGCGCACGGCGAGCCGGGAGAAGAAGGCGCGGACGCGGGCGAAGTCGGGCCCGAAGAGGATCTGACCTGGGGTGGGCGCTTCAATGCTTGGTTCAATCGAGTGTTTGAGAAGTTCCTAAACTTCTACGAACTCTGGGTCCGGCGGGCGTGCAAAGTGCCGGGCCTCACGGTGGCGTTGCTGGCAGGCCTGTTCTTTGCCAGTCTTCTCATCTATCCCTTCCTTGGGTTGGCCTTCTTCCCCCAGACGGACGCCGGCCAATTCACCATCAACCTGAAGGCGCCAACCGGCAGCCGGATCGAGAATACCGAGCAGTATGTCGGGAAGGTGGAAGATCTGATCCGCCACGTGGTCAAGCCGGACGACTTCAAAATGGTCGTGTCCAACATCGGAGTGGTTCCGGACTTCTCGTCGCTTTACACCACGAACGCCGGTCCGTACACGGCCACGGTGCAGGTTCAGCTCCAGGAAGAACACCGGATCAGTAGTTTCGAATACATGGACCGGGTTCGGGAGGCGATGCAGCAGCAGTATCCCGAGCTGCGGACCTTTTTCAGCAGCGGCTCCATGGTGGACGCGATCCTCAATAGCGGCGCCTTGGCGCCGATCGACGTCCAGGTCGTCAGCCCGCGGCTGCACCAGATTTACGACATCGCGCAGACCCTGTCGACGCGGATCCGGCGGATGCCCGGCGTCGGCGAGGTCTACATTCCGCAGGACATGAACTATCCTGCCGTGAACCTCGACATCGACCGCGTACACGCCGGCGAACTCGGCCTGTCGCAGAAAGACGTGGTCGACAACGTGATCACGGCGCTTAACTCGAATTACCAGATCGCCCCGAACTACTGGGTCGACCGCTCCAACGGTAACGACTACTACCTGACGGTGCAGTACTTCGAGCATGGCCGGCCGGCCATCCATACCATGGCCGACCTCAAGAACATTCCGCTTCGGGCGCCGAACCTCACACAGCCCACCACGCTCGATTCGGTCGTGAAGGTTCGTGAGATCCAGACGCCCACGGAGATCGACCACTACCAGATTCAGCGTGTGGTCGACGTGTTCGTGACGCCGAAGGGTGAAGACCTCGGGAAGGTTCGAACCGAGATTCTCAACATGCTCGCGGCGTCGAAGTCGGAGTTTCCCAGCCAGGTTCGCATCAGCCTGCACGGCATGGTGCAATCGATGCAGGCATCGTTCGTGAGTTTTGGCTTCGGGTTCTCCATTTCGTTCATCCTGTTGTTCCTGATCCTGATCGCCCAGTTCCGGTCGTTTGTCGACCCGTTCCTTATCATGTTGGCGATCCCGATGGGTTTCATTGGCGTGCTGGTCATCCTGCCGCTCACCGGAACGACGCTGAACGTGATGTCGTTGATGGGTGTGCTGATGCTCATCGGCATCGCGGATTCCAACAGCATTCTGATCGTTGATTTCGCGCACCGTCTGGAAGAACAGGGTTTGTCGCCGATGGATGCTGTGATCACAGCCTGCCGGGTGCGCCTGCGGCCCATTCTGATGACCTCGCTCGCGACCATCATCGGTATGATTCCGATGGCGTTGAAGATGGGCGAGGGCGCCGAACAGTATGCGCCGATGGCGCGCGCGATCATTGGCGGCCTGTCTTCGTCCGTCGCCTTCACGGTATTCATCGTGCCGGCGGCTTACTTGCTGGTTTACGGGAAGAAGAATCGGCCGGGCACCGCGGTTTCCGTGCCACCGACGCTTCCGGAGCCGGCCGGGCACTAACAACCTAATTCGAGTCTGGAGAAACAAGCCATGCTCTCAAACAAGCGAGCCGTACTCTGTTTTGCCACCGCACTGCTGGCCGTGGCCTGCTATGGCCAGTCTCAAACTGCGCCGCAGGCCATGCCGCAGACTGCGCCGCCTGGCACCGCTGCCGGACCGCAGCCCTTGACGCTGAAGCAAGCGGAAGAGATCGCGCTGAAGAATCACCCTCTCATCCTGGCCGCACAGAACGAGGTTCTGACCGCCGACGAGCACATCGTCGAGAACAAGGCCGCATATTATCCCGTTCTAGACGGAGACCTCACGGGATCCCAGGCGAGCCAGAATGCCCGTCTTGGGGCGGGGTCATTTGCGATGCCCTATTTGTTCAATCACTTCGGAGCGGGTGTTACCTTCTCGCAACTGATCACGGACTCCGGACGCACTCCAAACCTGGTCGCCAATTCCAAGCTCAAGCAACAGGCGACGCAACAGGACGTGCTGACAAACAAGTACGACGTTCTTCTCGCGGTGGACCGGGCTTACTTCGAAGTTCTCCGGGCGCAGGCTCTGGTGAAGGTGGCCGAAGAGACCGTGGCCGCGCGCCAGCTCCTGCTGGATCAGATCACGGCTTTGGCAAATAACAAGCTCCGCTCAGAAGTGGATGTCAGTTTCGCCGACGTGGACGTTTCCGAGGCGAAGCTGCTTTTAATTCGTGCGCAGAATCAACTCGATAGCCAGCGGGCCGAGCTGGACCGCGCTCTCGGCATCGACAAGAACACCGTTTTTGCCCTGGTAGACGAGCCGATGCCGCCGACGCCGCCCGGCACGGTAGATACCCTGATCGATACCGCCGTCAAAAACCGGCCCGAGTTGGCCAGCCTTCGGTTGACCAGCGACGCGGCGCGGAAGTTCGAGCGCGCCGAGCGCGACCTGTCTTACCCGACAGTGAGCCTCATTGGTGCAGCAGGCTTCCTGCCTCTGTTTGGCCACGATGGCCCGATCCGCACGCCGTCGGATTATTACGAGGGTGCGGCCGTCAACGTAGACATTCCGATCTTTAACGGTCATCTGTTCACAGCGCGGCGCGAGGCGGCGCGTTACCAAACCATCGTGGCGGACCAGAAGCTGCGGAATGAAATGGAGCGCATCACGCGTGACGTGCGAGTGGCCTGGAGTGGCTCGGTCACGTCATTCCAGCGAATTGACGTCACCACGCATCTGGTGGCTGAGGCGTCGCTTTCGCTGCAGTTGGCGCAGGGGAGGTATAACCTCGGACTGGGCACGATCGTCGAACTGACGCAGGCGCAACTGAACCTCACGCAGGCCGAGATCGAGAACCTCAACGCGAAATACGATTATCACAGCCAGTACGCGGTGCTCCAGTACACCGAAGGACTGCTGCGGTAGACTGGGAGCCGGTCCAGACCAAACTTGGCGAGCGGCGAGTCAGTATTATTTCGCGAAGAGCAGAGCTTTCCCCAGCTCCGGCTTCGCATCACCCTGGCAATCCCGCCGCTCATCCTGGGCGGGTTTACGTTCTGGCAAGTTGTGCTGGGACATCCGATTGGCAAGCAGCCACCGTCGAACGCCTCGCTCATCACGTTGACGATCTTCCTCGTGATTGTTTACCTGCGGCTGGTAACCGTGCGGCTTTCGACCGATGTCACTCCGGAGCGGATCCGGGTGCGCATGCGTGGTTTCTGGCGCGAGCGGCGCTTGGCTCCGGCCGACATCAAATCCATGAAGGTTATCACGTACGATCCGATCCGCGAGTTCGGTGGCTATGGCATTCGAAAGACGCGCCGTGGAACGGTAATGATCGCACGTGGCCGCCGGGGCGTTCGCTTGGAACTTTCCAGCGGCGGTGTGGTTGTGATCGGCTCGACAAAGCCGGACGAACTGCTCAGTGCGATCCGCAAGGCGCGACGGGAGGAAGCGAGTTAGCGAATTTCGCGAAGCGGATGGCCGCCGCGATCTTTGACCGGGTAGACCGAACCGGTCTGTCCGGGGCCGAGCCTCCGGCCTAGGATGGGAATTGCCAGAGGGGGCGAGTTACACTCGGAGTATGCCGGCAAGGCGGCTTGTGTTGTTTGCGGTTTTGGCCGCCGCGGCGGCGTCGGCCGCTGTGGTAGTTCTGCGCCGCGCTGATTTACGGGCAAGCGGCTTTTCAGCGGGCCAGGACGCCTCGCTCGTGTTGCCGGCGGTTGTTCAGCCACAAAAGTTGGTGAACGTGATGGCGCCCATCGAAGGGATTATCGAGGAGTGCTTCGTTGCCGAGGGTCAGCAGGTGCAGGCCGGCCAAGTGTTGGCGAGATTGGAGAGTTCGCCGTTTGACGGCAAGAACCTTGCGCTGCAGCGGCAGTCCCGCTCGGCGCGCGAGCGTTCCCAAGAAGCTGACAGCGATCTGAGTGCGGCGCGCATTGACGCCGCCCGCGCGGATGAGGACGCTGCGCGGGCCCAGACCGCTCTCGCGGCGGCCAGCAGCGCGTATCAGAAGCAGAAGATGCTGTATCAGAACGGTGTGGCCCCGCGGCTCGAGTTTGAGAATGCGGAGCGGACCTTCCGCATGGCGCTTGCCGACAGCGAGAGCTTGTCCGCACTGGCAAGACAAGCGCATGACCAGGTGGAATCATTGTCGCGAGTGGCGGCCGACGCCCGCCGCGCGGCCGAGGATATGGCAAAATCCGGAAGCGCGCTCGCACCCGCTGAACTGGATCTCCGTGCCCCGGTCGGAGGAATCGTGATGGCTCGTGTCGCCCGGGCCGGTGACGCCGCGGATCCGCAAACGGGACCCGCGTTCCGCATCGCGACCGATCTCCATCGTCTGGACGCAATCGCGGCGGCGCCGCCTGCGGCGATGCGCTGGCTACGGCCCGGTCTTGCGGCCGAGGTTGAGATTCCGGGCCCCGTGGGAGTTCCGCTACGGGGTCTGATCCGGGAGGTCGGCACGGGCGGGCGCATCATCGCCGGCTTCCAGTCCCAAAATTCCACCATTGCGCCGGGCACGCGCGTTCGCTTGATTGTGACGCGGCCTTCGGCGCCCTGAGGCGTGTTCCAGAGAAAATCTCATGAATCATCTCAAAGACAGTCTTGTTGAACTCATTTCCCAGACCTCTACGGACCTGCCGCCGGATGTGCGCCGTGCGATGGGTCTTGCCATGGCCGCCGAGACTCCTTCTACCCAGGCAGCCCAAGCGCTTTCCATCATTGCTTCGAACATCGATATGGCCGCCGAGGACGGGGGACCGATCTGCCAGGACACGGGCTTGCCCACGTTCTACATTCATTCGCCGATAGGAGCAAATCAGATGTTGATCGCACGCGCCGTCAACGAGGCCGTCGCCGAGGCGACGCGCCTGGGAAAGCTCCGGCCCAATTCAGTCGACTCGCTTACCGGGAAAAACAGCGGGAACAACCTCGGCGCCGACACGCCAGTGATTCACTTCGAACAGTGGGAGGAGGATGAGATCGAAGTGAAGTTGATCCTGAAGGGCGGTGGCTGTGAGAACAAGAACATTCAGTACTCGCTTCCGGCGTCGCTCGATCATCTCGGCGCCGCCGGACGCAATCTGGAAGGCGTGCGGAAGTGCCTGATGCACGCCGTATGGCAGGCGCAAGGTCAGGGTTGCGCGCCGGGCGCACTCGGTGTCTGCATTGGAAGCGACCGCGCACATGGCTACGATCTGGCCAAGCAGCAGTTATTCCGGCCACTTGACGATGTGAATCCGAATCGCGAGCTTGCCGAACTGGAAGAGAGGATCATGCATGATGCAAATGAGCTTGGCGTTGGTGCGATGGGCTTTGGCGGCAAATCAACACTGATCGGCTGTAAGATAACGGCTGCCAACCGCTTGCCCGCAAGTTTCTTCGTCTCCGTCGCCTATGAGTGCTGGGCATTCCGGCGCCTTGGGGTGCGTTTGAGTGCGAGTGACGGCTCGATCGTGCGCTGGCTGTACCGGGATCCAGCCGAGCCGCTCATTCGCATGGCACGCGATACGGGTTTCCCACTCACCGGACGGGAGATCGTGCTGACTCCTCCGCTCGACGATGCGACGGTGCGTAGCTTGAAGGTCGGCGACGTGGTTTTGATCCGCGGGGAGATGTATACGGGACGCGACGCCGTTCATGCGCACCTGATGCAGAACCCACCTCCGGCCGACTTGCACGGGGCGGTGCTTTACCATTGCGGACCGGTCATGCTGAAGGAAGGCGATCGCTGGAAGGTGAAGGCCGCCGGGCCGACGACGAGCATCCGCGAGGAGCCATACCAGGCGGACGTACTGCGGCGTTACGGCGTTCGCGCAGTGATCGGGAAGGGCGGCATGGGAGCGAAGACGCTGGCCGCCCTGAAAGAATGCGGGGCGGTGTACCTGAACGGCATCGGCGGTGCGGCCCAGTTCTACGCCCGAACGGTGGAGGAAGTTCTCGGCGTGCATTGGATCGAGTTCGGTATTCCCGAAGCCATGTGGCACATTCGAGTCCGGGACTTCGCGGCAATCGTGACCATGGACGCGCACGGCAACAGTCTGCACGCACGGATCGAGCAGGAAACGGGCGAGGCGCTGGAAGAGTTCGCTACCACCAAGTAAGTCCAGTGTGATTGACGGGCCCGGGACCGTTCGCGCCGCGAGGTCCGTGAAACACAGGTAATCCCTACCTTCGGGCTTGTCTTACAATCCACGATAATTTGCGTCGAAAACTTTCCTCGCCTGGCAAAGTTGCGCTATGTTTCCCAGCAGGAGGTTTATGCCACTAAGACGTTGGCTTGCGGCAGCGCTCGTTGTCGCGTTTGCAGCCGCTCAAAATCAAAGTCCGCCGCCGGCGGATCAGTCAGAGAAACTTACGCCCGATCAGTTGAACAGTCTTGTCTCACCGATCGCGCTATATCCGGACCCTTTACTTAGCCAGGTCCTTGTAGCTTGCACTTATCCTCTTGAGGTTGTCGAGGCAAACCAGTGGGTCGAGCAACACCCAAACTGGAAGGGCAAGAAGCTCATGAAGGAGGCGAAGAAGCAAAACTGGGATCCCAGTATTCAGGCGCTTGTCGCATTTCCTGACGTATTGAAGTCGCTCAGCAATGACGTCAATTGGATGACACAGCTCGGCAATGCCTTTCTTGCTCAACAGGGCGACGTGATGAATGCTGTGCAACAGATGCGCTATGAAGCCCAGCAGAGGGGCCGGCTCAATTCCAATTCGCAGGAAGATGTACAAACCGAGACCCAAGACGGGCGCACGGTGATTCAAATCGAACCGACGGACCCGCAGGTGATCTACGTTCCCACGTATAACCCGTACTGGGTTTGGGGAGCCCCGCCAATCGCCTATCCGCCGCTGGACTACCCTGGCGCGGATGTTGGGATTAGCTGGGGGCTGGGCTGCAATCTGGGCCTTTACTTCGGCTCGTGCTGCGGTTGGGGAGGGTGGGGATGGTCGCCGCAATGGTACGGCGGTGGCGGGGTTATTGTGAATAACTACTTCTTCCACCGCTATGGATTTAATGACTTTCACGGCGGCCCCATGTGGGGCACCAGTATGTGGCAGCACGACCCGATGCATCGCTGGGGTGTACCCTATCCAAACCGCGCGCTTGCTGAACGCTATGGTGGTCCGGTTCCGGGAGGATTCGGACGCCGCGGCGGCTTTGCTGGTCCTGAGGGCCGGGTGGCGGGTAACTTCGGCGGTCGTGGGCCTGTTGGACCCGTGTTGCGCGGTCCAGGGCGGTTTGGCAGCCCGAACTTCGAGCGTCCGAACTTCGGACGTCCGGATCCGATGATGCAGAGCCGAGGCGGCTTCTTTGGACAACGGCACATGCCGCAGGGAGGCTTCGACCGTTTTGGCGGACGGCAGGTTCCGCAACGCGATTTCTCCATGCCGCACAGCGTTTTCGGCGGAGTGCACGAGGGCGGCTTCGCGCGGGTTCAGAGCGATCATGGCTTTGCGGCGATGAATCGCGGTGGCTTTGGGGGCTTCGGTGGGGGCGGCTTCCGTGGTGGTTTTGGCGGAGGCCGGATGGCGATGCCCAGGATGGCTGGTCCCAGGAGGTAACTCATGAAAATCGCAATTCTCACCCCCGCAGCTCTCTTACTGGGAGCCGCCAGTTATTGTTTTTCCCAGACTCATCCCGCCGCAGCGAAAACGCAGCCGGCACAGCAGAGCTTTGACACGGCTCGGGCCGCCGCCACGGCGCTGCTCGACGCAGTAGCACATAACGATACGGCCGAACTGGAACGAATCTTTGGCCCGCAAGGGCATGCGATTCTGACTTCCGGAGATCCGAAACAAGATCGGGAGGAGCGCGCCGAGTTCAGCCGCCTGGCAACCGACAAAAACGACCTGGAACCGGATCCGATGAATAAGAAACGCATGATTCTTACGATCGGTGAGGAGGATTGGCCGTTTCCCGTTCCAATCGTTGAGCAGAACGGAAAGTGGATTTTCGCGACGAACGAAGGCCGTTGGGAAATGCGCGCGCGCCGGGTGGGCGCCGACGAACTCGATGTCGCAGAAGTATGCGCAGGCTTCATGGAGGCGGAGAAGGAATACGCTTCCGAGCGGCGTGACTCCAACCCGTTGCCGAAGTACACCAAGCGCATCGTAAGCACGGCGGGAAAGCATGACGGGCTCTACTGGGATGGGCCAAACCCATTGGTGCCAAAGCGTTTCGCCGAGGCCGTAGTAGATGAACCGCACCCGCCCGGCACGAAGCTGAGGCCGTACCACGGGTACTATTTTCACATCCTGACCGCGCAGGGACCGCACGCACCGGGTGGTGCCGTGTCTTACGACGTGAAGGGTTCGCTGATCGGGGGCGTGGGTCTTGCCGCGTGGCCGGCGGTGTACGGCGTTACCGGTATCGATACCTTCGTTGAGAATCAAGACGGCACGATCTACGAGAAAGATCTTGGCCCTGCATCGGGCGGGACGGCGGCGCCGGTTAAATTGTACGATCCGGACGAAACCTGGAACCAGGTCGAATAGGGAAAAAGAGAGCCGGGCGCCGGCCAGGGGATGAACCCGGCGCCCGGAACACGATTCTCGCGTCAGGGGGTCGCGGGAATCGTGAGCGTTCTGCCGGTACCCATTTCAGCCCGGCAATACAACTAGGCGTATCTGGAGATCAATAGGAAACGCCGCACGTGCGATCCCTTCGTAAAGTTTTGTAGATAGCTCGTTCGCTGCGTGTTCTGACCATTCTTTACGAGGCGAAGTGACACTTGCCGTACGGTGGGCGCGTTACATGGCTAGGAGATGTCCAGGACCCGAATGAAACAACGCCTCATTGACGCGATCCCAATTCTGGTGCTCGCGGTCCTGCTGCTTCTGCTCTCGAGCCGGGGCGCCTATCCCGTAACGGCGGACATCGCACCGGCAAGCCACTCCCAAGTTACGGGCATTCTGGAGCGCTGACTATTCGGCGACGGTTGCAGCGGGAGCCGCTTTCTTCTTGCTTGCGCGGCGCTTTTCGGCGGGTGGTTGCCGGTCGCTTTTCTTCAGCGCAGGCAGCACGATCGACAAAACGAACTTCTTCTCGCCGTGCTCGTCAAACTTGATGACGATATATTCGTCGGTGCAGGACACGACCGAACCAAGACCAAACTTGGAGTGCTCGAGTTGAGCGCCCGTGGCGAATGCGGGTTTCGATGCCATAGGGGGAGGAAATCTCCTGATTTTCCTTCATCATAGCACGTATGTCGCCATTGTGTGCTGGTTGGCATCAGGCAACTAGCTGTGCTGGAGTGGAACTGAAACATTATGTCTACGCGAAGCGTCCAGAATTCCGTGAAAGAGCACGCAAAAGCCTTCAGAATCGCGGCGATGGCATTCGGAATTACCCTGCTCGTCACGGCGCAAAACATCACGGTTCCGCCCAACCCCCGTAAGTTCACTCCCATCCGGCACCCGAAGCCGCCGGCTTCGATGCAGAGTGCGGCTTCGTCGGTTGGGCGTGCTGCCGCGGGTCAGAGGTCGGCACGGCTGGACCGATTCGCGCTGATCCTCAGCGATAAGCCGGTGGCTGCGCAATTTCCTTCGCGCCGCCGGATGCACAGCGTGCCGGCGATGCAGGCGGGACGCAACATCGACGCTGCGCAGGCGACGCTCAAATCAGCGCTTGCAGCGGACAGGGGCATCCGAGTGCTGGGATCGACGAAGGTATTGCTCAATGCGGTGTACGTGTTGGCCCCGGGAAAGACCGCGGCGCAGTTACTTCAATTTCCGGGAGTGGCGCGTGTGGTGCGCATGCAGCCTGTACACCGGAATCTGAATCTCGCGCTGGGTCTTGTTGGGGTGCCCGGCGCCTGGAACGTGCTCGGCGGGGAGGGCAATGCGGGAATTGGCATGAAGATTGGCATCATCGACACCGGCATCGACAACACCAATCCCGCCTTCCAGGATGCGTCGCTTTCGCCCCCAGGCGGCTATCCGGTGGGAGCGGGAACAAATTGGCAGAACTTTGTGAATCACAAGATCATCGTGGCCCGCAGCTATGTGGATCAACTGGTGCTTCCCTTCCAGCCGGGCGACACGCAGGATATCTCGCGGCCGGACGATCTTTCACCGCGCGACCGCGTCGGGCATGGTACCGCGGCTGCCATGATCGCGGCCGGGGAGACGGTTAACGCGCCTCTGGCGCAGATCACCGGTGTTGCGCCGAAGGCGTTTCTGGGCAATTACAAGATCTTCGGCTCACCCGGTGTCAACGATACTACGTTCGACGATGTTGTCCTCATGGCGCTGGAAGACGCCTTCAACGACGGCATGGACGTCGTAAGTCTCTCTGTCAGTTCTCCGGCGCTTTGGGGTCCCGACGACACCGGTTCGACGTGCGGCGCCAACAGCGGCGTCGCGTGTGACCCGCGCGCGCAGGCGGTGAACAACGCCGTCGCCAGCGGCATGACCGTCGTGTGCGCCGCGGGGAATTCTGGCTATAACGGATACGCGCCGCCTTCCTACGGTACGATCGAGTCCCCTGGGACCGCCGAAGGGGCAATCACTGTCGGCGCGGTCTACAACGCGCACATCTTCTACCAGAGCATCAGCGTTCCCAATGGCCCCTCGAACCTGCAGGGGATCGCGACGTTTTTCGCCGAGGGCGTGCCCATTCCCGGCGGCCCGTTTACGGCGCCGATGCTCGACGTGCTGACCATCGGTGGTTCAAACAACCCGGACGCATGCGCCCCACTCCCGCCCAACTCGTTGAGCGGCGCGATCGGCCTCATCGGAACAGACGCCAACTGCAATCACCAGACCCAAGCAATCAATGCCCAGAACGCCGGAGCGGTCGCGGTGGTCTTTTACCTGCCCACCGGCAACGATTCGATTTACACCCTTTCGACGGTTCCGGGCGTCGGCATCCCCGTGGTCATGATCGGCAACTCGGATGCGCTGAACCTGGAAAGCTACTTGAGCTCGAATCCAAAGCACGAGGTCACGCTGGATCCCACGCGAGTCGAAACCGACGCCAGTTCCAGCGAGGATTTCATCGCCTACTTCTCCTCGCGGGGGCCGGCGCTCGAAACCGAAGCGATCAAGCCGGAAGTGACCGCGGTGGGTACCGACTTGTACACCGCCGGGCAGACCTATGACCCGAACGGGGATATGTACGACCCGAGCGGATTCACGGTCGTCAACGGCACCAGTTTCGCCGCTCCGATGGTGGCGGGCGTGGTGGCAATGGTGCAGCAGTTGCACCCGAATCTGACGCCGGGGCAATTGAAGTCAGCGGTAGTGAACACCGCCAATGGCAGCGCGGTCGGAGACTACAACTCGTACGGCAACCCGGTCAACGCGGGCGTGGAAACGACGGGCGCCGGCCTGCTCGACGCGCAGGCGGCGGTGCAGACCAACGTCACCATCGAGCCGGCCACCCTCTCGCTTGGGGAGATTTTCAACAATCTTCCGCCGAACCAGCAGTTGACTTTCACCAATATCGGCACATCGCCGGCGAATCTCAGCTTGAGCATCAACGCTTTTTACCCGGACAACACCGACACGCTGACGCTGAGCCAGACCAGTTTCACGCTGGCCCCCGGCGCGCAGCGAACGATCACCGCCTCGCTGCAGGGCGGCGGGATTCCGGCACCCGGCGTCTATGAAGGCGAAATCACCGTCAGCGGCGCCTCACAGCCGTTAGTCATTCCGTACCTGTACGGCGTCAGCGACCAGACGATCGCGAATGCGTTTCCTCTTACCGGCATGAACTTCACGGGCGCGCCCGGAGACTCGGTGAATGGCTCGCTGCAACTCGAGGTGGTAGACGATCTTGGTTTCCCCCAGAGTGGAGTGCCGGTTTATTTCTACCCGACGCTCGGCAACGGCGCGATCTCGCAAGGAACCGGCACGACCGGTACCGACAACTACGGCATCGCGTTCGCAAATGCGCAGATTGGCTCACAACTTGGCGCCCAAGAGTTTGCCGCTGACATCGGCAATCCCGCGCTGTTCACGATCTACTTCGAGGGCCGCGCCTTCGCGCTCCCGACCATCTCCTCCGGTGGCGTGGTGAACGGGGCGAGTTTTCTCCAGGGGCAGGGCCAGGCGCCCGGCTCCTATATCTCGCTGTTCGGTTCGGGTTTGAGTGAAACAACGCAACTGTTCTTTACGCCTTACCTCCCGCTTTCCCTCGGCCGCGTAAGCGTGAGCTTCGACGTACCGTCAGCGGGACTGAGTGTGCCAGGGCGGCTCGTCTTTATCAGTCCCGGCCAGCTTGATGTGCAAGTTCCGTGGGAGTTGGC
The DNA here is from genome assembly GCA_021813825.1 of Acidobacteriota bacterium. Classification (GTDB taxonomy): domain Bacteria; phylum Acidobacteriota; class Terriglobia; order Bryobacterales; family Bryobacteraceae; genus JAJYKC01. The sequence goes on from JAKAJI010000004.1 coordinate 33,568, forward strand.
CGGACAGACTTCGGCGGCGATGAAGGTGAGCATTGATTATGATTCGAGCAACGTGTACACGGTGCCGATCACTCCCTACTCGCCAGGCTTTTTCGAGTACACCGACTCGAGTGGGGCGAAGATGCTGGCGGCGCAGGATGCTAGCTACCACCTCATCGGGTCCGCGAATCCCGCCCGTAAGGGACAGATCATCCTGCTGTACTGCAACGGACTCGGCCCCGTTGATACACCTGTGCCCAGTGGAGAGCCGACGCCGTCCCAGGCGCCCCACACCACGTCGACCCCCGTCGTGACCATTGGCGGCCAGTCCGCGCAGGTGGTCTTCAGCGGGTTATCGCCACAGAGCATCGGTCTCTACCAGGTGAACGTTGTGGTGCCTTCAAACGTGGCCGCCGGACCGCAACCGGTGGTGTTGTCGATCAACGGCTACCAGTCCCAGACGTCGACCGTCGTGGTGCAGTAAATGACCTCCGACGGCGCCATATCTGCCATAATGGCCTGAGGACCGCAGTAGCGAATGGAAGATCTCAAGAAGAAGCTCGAAAGCGAGATCGCCGCTCTGGAATACGAGTTGCGGAACGAGTTGCCCAAGGAGATCTTGAAGGCACGCGCTCACGGGGATCTTAGCGAGAACGCCGAATACCACGCGGCCAAAGAGCGCCAAGGGCTGGTGAACGCACGCCTGGGACAGCTTCACGCGCGGCTACGCGAACTGTCCATGGTGGACATGTCGAGGATTCCACGCGACCGGGTTGGGCTGGGCTCGAGCGTAGTGGTGCTCGATTTGAAGAAGGAAGAGGAGATCACCTACCGTCTGGTGACGAGCGAGGAGGCCGACGCGCAAAAGGGTCTCATCTCGACGAGTTCTCCGATCGGCCGCGGCCTGTTGGGGAAGAAGGTAGGCGATGTCGTGCGCATCCAGATTCCGGGAGGTTCCCGGGAGATGGAGATCCTGCAGCTCACGACGATTCATGACTGAGGCGCCGCCGGGCATGACTCGATCCGCACGCAACTGAAACGGCTGGCACGGGCTGCGCGGGGAGAAGAAGGACAATGACGTACACACGGGCGATCGGAATCGGGGCGAGCAAGATCATCCGGATGATCGTCCACGGGCTTGCCCTGTCGAAGATCCATCCGAACGTCCTGACGTTTCTTGGTCTGGTCATCAACATCGCCGCTGCGGTGACCCTGGCCGCGGGGCGGTTTCGCGCCGCCGGGGCGGTCATCATCGGAGCGGGCCTGTTCGACATGGTCGACGGCCGTGTTGCCCGGGCGACGAACCAGGTTACACGTTTCGGCGGCTTTTTCGATTCGGTTCTCGACCGTTACTCCGATCTCGCGCTCCTCATGGGCCTGCTGGTTTACTACGGCACGATCAACCGTCCGTTCTACGTGGTGCTGACGGCGATCGTGATGACCGGCTCTGTGATGGTTAGCTATACGCGCGCCCGGAGTGAGAACACGATTCCAAGCTGCAAGGTCGGGTTCATGGAACGGCCGGAACGCGTGGTACTGCTGATCATCGGAGCGCTGTTTGACCGCATGGCGCCGGTGCTTTGGGTCATCGCGGTGCTTTCCAACATCACGGTGGCGCACCGGATGGCGTTCACCTACCAGGAAACGCGGCGGCTGGAAGATGCCCAACTGCGCGGAGTGCCGAGCGCGCAGCGCAGTGTGGAGCTGAAGTAGGCCCGCGAGCAAGAAAAAAGCCCCGGCTTTCGCCGGGGCTTGCATGAACCCTGGAAACCGCTAGCCCCTATCGGGGCGGCCTGCTACTTTTTCTTCTTCGGAGCAGCCTTCTTCGCGGGCTTCTTGGCGGCTTTCTTTGTCGCGTTCTTCATCGAGTGATTCTCCCTAACATCAAATTTGCGATCCAGAAAGATCGCAGTGTGATTCATATATAAGGTTGTTTGAGATGAAAGTCAAGAAAAAAATGCACGGCGCCGTCCCACGGAGGGGGCTGCGGCAGGATTCGAAACCAAAAAACACATCTCACAAGAATTGTTTTGGCCTCACCGGCAACATTTTGGTGCCTCCATGTTTCAAGTGGGAGTCACCCGCCGATGTGCGCTGCGCTACGATACGAAGTGGTGCGGACGCGCTGGCTCGCGGTCGTCATCTTCGCTCTCGGCGTGCTTGACAGCGGCTGTGCGCGTCGCCACGCGCACGTCGCTACCTTGCCGCATCCCCTCCCTGCCCCTCCACCGATGACGCCCGCCGAAATTGAAGCCATTGATGGCACTATCGGGATCGCGAGTTGGTACGGGGTGCCCTATGACGGACGACCCGCCGCCGACGGCGAGATTTACCACATGGAAGAACTTGTCGCCGCACACCGGACACTGCCGTTCGGTACGATGCTGCGCGTGACGAATCTGTCGAACAACGCATCGGTGGACGTCCGCATCATCGATCGCGGGCCGTTCGTGGACGGGCGCATCATCGATTTGTCGAAAGCGGCCGCACGGCAGATCGCCATGATCGGTCCGGGAACGGCGCGTGTCCGGCTAAATCTCATCAGCGCCCCCGCTGATCCCGGTCCTTCTCTATTCGCGGTGCAGATCGGGGCCTTCGCGGACAAGCGGAACGCCGAAGCGATCGAGGCGCGCCTCGGTTCCCGCTTTGGCCCGGTGCGGCTTGTTCTCCGCTCCGGCGATCCACCGCTGTGGCGCGTTTTGGTTGGAGAAACGGAGACCACTGCGGCCGCCCAGTCCCTCGCCGCAAGTCTGCGCGGCCAAACCGGTGCAGCTTTCGTCGTCAGCCTCGAAGCTGTTCCCGGCGTGGCGGCGGAAAATTCCCGGTAGAGTTTCGCCGCCCTCAGGCCACTACCTGATCTAGGCTGTTCAGCATTGGTATTCCGCTTTCACTCAAAGGCCTACGAGGGAGAAATTTGTTGTGGCGGCACACGCAGCCGAGTGCGTTCAAGTTTTCGTCGGCAAGTCGCCGCAGGCGCGACATGTCAACCGGCAGATCCAGCAGTACAGCCAATCTCGTTGGCCGGTATTGATTCTGGGCGAAACCGGTACCGGCAAGGAGGTGGCGGCCCGCGCCATTCACCAGCTCAACCCGCGGGGCCCCTTTGTACCCATTGACTGTTCGGCGATCGTAGGGCCGCTGATGGAAAGCGAACTTTTCGGGCACGTCAAGGGATCGTTCACCGGCGCCATTGCCCAGAAAATCGGTCTGATTGAGGCCGCTCACGGGGGCACCGCATTTTTCGACGAGATTGGTGAACTGCCGCTCGACATGCAGGTGAAGCTGCTGCGCGTTCTCCAGGAGAAGGAGTTCCGGCCGGTCGGCTCGACGCAGGCGCGGCAAAGTGACTTCCGGGTGATCGCCGCCACAAATCGCAACCTTGCTGTCGAAGCCGAGCAGGGCCGCTTCCGGCGGGATCTTTACTATCGGCTTAACGTGGTTACTCTGCGGCTACCGGCGCTTCGCGACCGCCGCGAAGACATCCCGCTACTCATCGAACACTTTCTGGCGCGTTACGGAGGCGGTCATCAGCTTACGGCGGAGACGGTCGAGATGATGATGTCGTATTCATGGCCGGGGAACGTGCGGGAGCTTGAGAACTGCATTCACCGGCTGCTCGCCTCCGGCCCTGGCCCGCTCCTTCAGAAGCAGGATCTGCCCTCGGCGCTGCAGAACCACGCCCGGCAAGCCGCGTTCGTGCGATCGGGAGCCGCAGCGGGCGCACGAGCCGAAGGGGATGAGATCGTTCCGCTCGCCGAGGTGGAACGCCGGGCGATCCTTCACGCACTCCGCATCACCAAGGGCGACCGCGCTACCACTGCGCAGCTGCTCGGCATCGGCCGCACGACGCTGTACCGGAAGCTGAAAGAGTATGCAGTCGAAGACGTGAACCGCTGAGCCCCTGTCCGCTTCGGCCGGGTATTTGTTGGTAGCTTGAAGAGCGTGCGCATTGCCCTCGACGCCAGCTATAGCCTTGGCACGCACCTCACGGGCGTCGGCGTGTACTCGCGCGAGATTTTACACGGGCTTGCCGCCGCTCATCCGGAGGTGCGCTGGCTGTGGTGCTACCGCGCACACCGCTGGCGTGCGTCGGCCTCTGAGCAGCTTCCCGTAAATGTGCGCCGGCGCCTGTTGTGGCGCGCTCCTTTCGCTCACGGCGTGGACCTGTTCCATGCTCTGAACCAGCGTGTGGATTCCTCCCGCCCCCGCCGCATCGTTTCTACGTTCCACGATCTGTTCGTGCTCACCGCCGAGTATTCCAGCCCGGAGTTCCGGGCGCGGTTTGCCCGGCAGGCCCGGGAGGCCGCCGCGCGAAGCCACCGCATCATTGCCGTTTCCGCATTCACCGCCCGGCAACTGGAAGAACTGCTGGGAGTGGAGCGAGAGCGAATCCGCGTCATCCCGCACGGTGTCCATCTTCCCGCGCAGGAACCGCCCGCGGAAGGACGCCAGCGGTTGATCCTTTTCGCCGGGGCGTTGCAGACGCGCAAGAATCTCGAGCGGCTCATCGAAGCGTTCGAGCATTGTGAGCCCGGTTGGCGTCTGGTGCTTGCCGGTTCTCACGGCTACGGTGCGGCGGCGGTACTCGATCGGATCGCGCGCAGTTCGAGGCGTCCCGATATCGAGACGCCAGGCTATGTTTCCGAGGCCCGCCTGCACGATCTGCTTTCGCGCGCTTCGGTCTTTGCCTTTCCTTCGCTCGATGAGGGGTTCGGCATTCCGGTGCTGGAGGCTATGGCTTGGGGCGTTCCCGTCTTGACCTCGAACCGCTCCGCGCTGCCTGAAGCGGCCGGCGACGCGGCACTGCTCGCCGACCCACTGGATACTGAGTCGATCACGCAGGCTCTCCGCGCCCTCACTGCGGATGAGACGCTACGCTCTGATCTCCAGAAGCGTGGTCTGAGGAGGGCCAAACAGTTTCCGTGGGAGGCGGCGGTACAAAAAACGTGGAGTGTTTATCAAGAGTTGCTCGGCATGGGAGCCGAGGTGCAGGTGACCCGGTAGGGCGGCTATCGCTGGGCCGAATCGTCGTCGACCGCGATCTTCAAGGCGCGCAGGAAGTTCTGATCCTGTGAAGTCAGCTTAATCTTCCCCGTCGACTCAACCCGGCGTTTGGCGGGGGGCTGATCTGTTGAGGCGCCTTCCTCGGCTTCCTCCGGCGCTCCCTCATCGCGCTTGTTGAACCCGATTGTAGCCTCGAGCACCAGGAAGACGTCGTAGCCGGCCTTCTTGATCTCGCCAATCGCTCCGGCGATGCGGTCCGAGTCCGAAAGCGACTCGTTGATCGCGTGGCCAAGCTCTTCCATCAGCTTTTTGAGTCGATCTTCCAAAGGATGACCTCTTTCCTACAAACCGCTCTTCCGATCTCTTCCTCTCTACCTGTCTGGATGTCAACTAGAGGACCGGAGTTTCACCAATCTCCGGTTAACGGTTCTTGCAATCTACTTCCACTATCGGCGCTCTCTGCGCCGCCCTTTACCTTCCCACCGGACCTAGCTTTCTTCTACCGATAAGCGTACACCATTCCAGAGCCCGCTGCGGCGCCATTTTCGCCTGGCCGCCCGCCATCTGGCCCTGCAACGGTCGTGCCCCGCGGTGCTCACAAACCGGGAAACTGCATGGGAGCACAACGCATACCCGCCGCATCCCCGTTGCGGTCGATTTGGCGCCGCACCCGATATTCAGCTTGCGCCGGAAACCGGCGGCCGGTCCAAACCGGTTTCAGAGAGGAAAGAACGAGTCCTCCACGAACCGCGAGCCGGTCCGGATCGCCACGGTTGTCCGAACGGGAAAGACCGTTGGATCGCTTCCGGAAACGATTCGGCGTGTGAGGCTGCTGCCTTCTGTCTATTGACGTCGACCATTGAAACCGATGACGGTGCCCCTCGCCTGATCGAGATCGGCCGGGTGCGCTCCTGGCGCGGAGAGCACAACGCCAACGGTCAGAGCGCTGAATCCGGATCTTCTCATTTTCCTGCCGGATGGAAGCCGGCCTTCTGCATGCCGCGGACGGCTTCGGCATTGCGCATGAATGTTTCCCAAACGAAGCCCGACCGCAGGTTCTCTGCCATCAACATCGTTATCCCGGTGTCGATGCCGATCACGTCCGTGTCGTACCAGCTCTTCAGCGGGTTGAACGCATTGACAAACCCGTACCGGCACCAGGCACCGTCTCCGTACTTGTTGCGCATGGTCTTGAGCACGCGCAGGCAGGCGGACGGCTGGAATGGCAGGGAACCTCCGGCCGCGCTCGGCACCACGGTTCCATCGATTGGCCCCGTCGCCGGAGGACCACCCCAGGCTTGGTAGCCGGATTGGGAGTCCGACGCGGTGATGCCCCAAAGGTCGTCGCTGTAGTCCGGGAACTGGGAAGCCAGTTCGAGGCAGAACCGGCGGTGCACGTCGGTGGCCAACCTCGAGTTCTGGAAATAGTCCGCGTACTTGTCGCGCTTGCCGCGAAAATCGAACCAGGCTTGCGAGTACTGATGCACGAACAGAGGAGCGAAGGATCCGATATAGCGGATGCCATCGTATTCGAACACCATCCGCTTCCACGCATCCCAAGCCTCTGGCCGCAGCGGGTGTGTCGCCGCCCCCATCCCAAGCAGGTACATCATCATCAATTCGCTGTAGTAATCCCAGCGTGTAGGAAGAAACCCGGTCTCCGGCCTCCAGCCATGCGGGAGCAACAGCGTATCCTCGCTCAGCCACGACCACTCCACGCGTTCGAAGATCCGGGCGGCGAGCCGCGTAATCTCGGCGTGCCGGAAGTGCGCCCGGCAGGTGAGTACGCCGCAGAGCAGGATCGCCGTATCTACCGATGACACTTCGGAATCCCACAGCCGTTCGCCCGTATTCATGTCGGCGAAGTGAAAGTAGAAGCCTCGATGGTTGGGCAACTTGTTCCAGAGAAACCCAAGCGTCGCAAGGACTCGATCCCGCGCCGGAACATAGGTGAGGAAGCCACGCTGGTGGGCAATCGAAAGCGCCGTGAGCCCGAACCCCGTCGCGGCGATGCTTGAAATTGAGTTCCTTTCGTCTGGCGTGCGCACGTTCGCGCGATCACGCACCAACCCTGTTTCCGGACTCGCCTGCTCCCAGAAGTAGAGAAAGTTGGCGTGCTCGAGTTCGTTGAGGAAGGCGTCGTCTTCCGGCGCGAGGTTCAAATTGGCCGGGCTCTTTCCCGCAACTGCTCCAAGCGGTGGGAAAACAGCACTTGCCGCCAGACTCTTCAACATCGCGCGGCGTGTCTTTTGCCGATCCATCCTCGTCCTGCCGTTCCTCCTCCATCCTAGCGGGCTGGGCGTCTGTGCGACCCTGCAAGTAGTGTTAGCCCGTCTGGCCCATCGATTCGCGCGGGTTGGGTTGTTCCTGGCCCTTCTGGGCATGGCGTCGGCCTGCCGGCGGCAGCCCACTCAGGTAGTCCTGCACGGCGCGGTCATTCGCAATTCGCAGGATCCCAGCAGGCAGGCGCCGATCGCTGGAGTCCGGGTCGCCGCCGATTGCGGCCCCCGGACTTTGCTAACGCGCACGGACGCGCAAGGCTCATTCACTCTCGCGCTGCCTACCAGCGTATCGCCTACATCGCCGGTAACACTCCACTTGCGTCATCCGGACTACGAACCGCTGGACATGCAGGCCACGTCGCGATCCGAACTCTATGTGGTCCGGCTGGTACCCGTTCCGCGCGAGCAACGAGAACCAACCCATGGCCAAGCCACATCCATCAGCAACGTATCGGTGCGCTACGCAACCAAGGTGCCGGTCCTCGTCGAAGTGGGCACACGAGTGCAAACCTTCCAGGTCATCAACCACGCCAATGTCCTGTGCAAGCCGGGTTCGCCGTGCTCCCCCGATGGCCGCTGGCAAGCCAAGCAGGCCGTCATCGGCCTCGACGCGGGCAAGGGGAACCAGTTCCGCAACGCACGCCTTTCCTGCATCGCAGGTCCGTGCCCGTTTACTCGCGTTCTTCGCGACGACTTCTCCCGAGGGGGTGAAACCATCAGCGCTACGGTGCTCAACTGGTCCGACACAGCGACGTTTCTTCTTCAGGCAGAAGTGGTGCATTCAATGCTCAGCGAAGCCGCGCGCGTGTCTTATCCGGTGATCTTCGGTAGCCAGATGAGTTTCTCGCTGCCAGGCAAGGCCGATGGCATCTGCGTCGAGGCGGAGCTCAACAGTTCCTCGATCGTCTTTCCTCTTGGTCCCAACCTCAACTTGAGTTGGGCCGACTGCAGCATGCGCGACGAACGAGGAGACAATCGGATGTATCGCTGCGAATTGAAGCCCGGCTTCGAGTTCCGCTAACTCGTCGGGACATGGCAGAACGGAGATGGGAAGATGCCGGCTCGCCTGAAACTGACGCTCACCGATGCCGCCGGTCAGGACTTGAACGACCACGTGGTGGTGGATCTGTTCTCGCTGAACAGCTCACGGCAGTATCAGGCAATCCAGAGGGTCAGACGCGAGCTTTTGATCGGCGGAATTGACGTGAGTGCCGGCCGAGTGTACCGCGTCAGAGTCAGTCCCGCGAATCATTCGATCGTGCAGTTCTTCGTTACGCTGGCCGAAGGCCGCATCACCGGTCTCGCTGCTCCGGTGCCGGTCGACCCCGACAAGGTCGTGGACATTTCCGCTGGCGAATTCGCCAGTTTGCCGCCGAAGGTGCGGGATGTACTTCTCAAGGCGGAGTCGCCGCGCTTCCGCGACGGTGCCGGCGGGTACCTCCGGGGTGGGGACCTTTATGCCGCGCTCGCTCCTTATCCGTTGCTCAAAGCCTGTTTCCTCAACGTCGTGGCGAAGTCAGGCAAGACCGGGCTGCCCGATGGCGGAAGTTGTCTGGATCACTTCCAAGGCATACTACGTCTGGAACAGGACCGTTTGTTCGTCCGGACCAACGCCGCGCTGGTAGAAGAGACCGCGCACTCCAACGCTTTTCATGCGGTTTCCGCGGCGCTGCACGAACCTATGCCCGGCTACCACGTCGTCTCCAGCTTCAAGACGTTCGATCGCTACGGCAACCTGCAGCTTACATTTCAGCGGCGTGGCGACTCCGGCGATGATTATGCGACCGACGTCGACATCGACGACGCGCAAGGCTTCGAGCATATCTTTCAAGTGCTGCGCAATGCTGTTTCCGGACCAACCAACCCATACGCCATTCACGACATCCTCCTGCAACAGACGCCGCGGGTCGATCCTGGCTACCGCTTTCTGTTCGCGGCCGCCGCGTTAGCGTGAGACCACCCGGTTCGACACCCGCGCTGGCCGAACGCCCGGCTGCACTCGGCCAACATATCTGCTACTTTGACTAGCGGCGTTATCCAAAGCTCGATAGCGCCTCCGTAACTCGTATTCGAGGGAAGCACCGGTACCCACGTATGGCCTTACCAAGCGCAACCACGACGACTACCCTGCAGTCGGCGCCCGAATCCACCGACATCCGCGCGATGTCATTAGTCACCTCGCTCTTCTTCATGTGGGGCTTCCTCACCGCCCTCAACGACATCCTGATTCCTCATCTGAAGGCCATCTTCGACCTCGGATACGCCGAGGTGATGCTGGTTCAGTTCGCTTTCTTTTCGTCGTATTTCGTGTTCGCGCTCCCTTCGGGGAAGATCGTTGAATCAATCGGTTATAAACGCTCAATGGTGCTGGGGCTGATCACGATGGGCTGCGGCGCCCTGCTGTTCATCCCCGCGGCGACCGTGCCAGCCTTCTCGCTCTTTCTTGGTGCGCTGATTGTGCTGGCCGCCGGTATGACCATCCTGCAGGTCGCCGCCAACCCATATGTATCCATCCTTGGCCCGCCCGCCACGGCATCGAGCCGGCTCAACCTGACCCAAGCCTTTAACTCGCTCGGTACTACAATCGCTCCCCCGCTTGGCGGACTGTTGATACTTTCCGCTGCGCCGAAGACCCTCGAACAAATGCACCAGCTTTCGGCTTCCGCCCTCGCCTCCTACCGCATTCAGCAGGCGTCGTCCGTTAAGATGCCTTATCTCGCGATGGCTGCCGTGCTTTTCCTGATCGCTCTCGGCCTGGGCCTCGCGCACCTGCCGCACTACGAAGCGGCAGAGAAAGAGAGCGCGGGTGGCGTCGGGCATACGGGTGGTATCTGGAGCAAGCGCCATCTCGTGCTCGGCGCCGTCGGCATCTTCACCTACGTGGGCGCGGAGGTCTCCATCGGCAGTTTCCTGGTGAATTACTTCGCGCAGCCGGATATCGGCAACATGTCGGAGCAGACTGCGGCCAAGTACGTCGCCTTCTACTGGGGCGGTGCAATGGTGGGCCGGTTTATCGGCTCGGGCCTCCTGCAGCGGCTCCGCGCTAACCGGGTCTTGGGTTTCGCGGCTCTCGTCGCCGGTTGCCTGGTCTGTTTCTCGATGCTGAACTTTGGCTATGCAGCGCTGTGGAGCATTCTCCTCGTCGGCCTGTTCAACTCCGTGATGTTTCCGACCATCTTCACCCTCGGCATCGCGGAACTCGGACCGCTTACCGGGGAGGGTTCCGGACTGCTGATAGCAGCCATTGTCGGCGGCGCCCTGATCCCACTGGCGCAGGGCAGGTTGGCGGACATGCCTTCCATCGGCATCCACCACGCTTTCGTCTTACCGGTGCTCTGCTATGTCTACATCGCGTTCTACGGCTTCCGCGGCTACCGTCCCTCGCCGCAGACCGCCTGACGATGCCGAGGACGCCGAAACCCGCTGCCGGACTCAGCGTGGGCGTTCTATCCGATACGCACGGTTTGCTGCGGTCTGAGGCAGTCGAGGCACTCCGCGGCAGCGATCACATCGTTCACCTGGGCGACGTCGGCGATCCATCGATCCTCGATGCGTTGTCTCGTCTGGCTCCCCTCACCGCTATCCGCGGCAACATAGACGTCGCGGGTCCCTGTGCCCGGCTTCCGGCGACAAAGTTTCTCACCCTCGGCTGCCACAAACTCTACCTGGTCCACAACCTCGCAGATTCTGCTGTGGACCCCATGGACTCCACTTTCGCTGCGGTCCTGTACGGCCACACTCACAAGCCCCTCGTCGAGCATCGCAACGGTATCCTGTTCTTCAATCCCGGCAGTTGCGGCCCCCGCCGGTTCGCTCTGCCAGTGACACTTGGCCGCCTTCGAGTCACCGCAAAAGCGATCAGCGCCGAGATCGTTGCCCTTCTATAAGCCGTCACTCAAACCTCGAGTGGCCACTGAATTTTCAGACCAGGTTTGCTTCCCGCAAGTAGGCACGAATCTGGCGGAGGTCCTCTCGCATCGCTTGGGAAACCTCCTCGCGCGGCAGCGTAAGGGTGGTTTTGCCGTCGTTGGCTCCGCCGAGTGGATACTCGAAAT
>JAKAJI010000150.1 GCA_021813825.1 Acidobacteriota bacterium
CTGTTCGGAATCCATCGGCACACGTACCGCTCCCGCCGCATAAATCCCGGTCCGCCGCGTCTCGTAAGGGAAACAGATGAAGTGCGAATCCGGAAAACCGTCGACCAGCACCGGCAACTCCGGTCCCTGCCGGTAAGTCAGATTCAGCGTCTCACCGGCCGACTGAGGAACCATCCCTGTCGCCAGCACCACCAGGTCGGCTTCAAGAGCTATTTCTTCCCCGATCAGCGTGTTGTGCGCCGTTACCTTCAGCTTCCCATCCGCCGTTTTCTCCACCGCCGTCACTTCACCCTTAGTGAAGAAGTTCAGCGGATGGTTCTGGGCGGTGCGATAGAACGCTTCCTGCTGCCCCGGCGCCTGCATGTCCTTGTAAATGACAAAGACCTCCGTCTCCGGGTTCTGCTCGTGGATATACACAACATGCTTTAGCGTCGCCAGGCAGCAAACGCTTGAGCAGTAAGGCAGATGTTTCGGATCCCTCGACCCCGCGCACTGTACGAACAGCACCGAACCGACCGGCTTACCATCCGACGGCCGGGTAATCGGCCCCTGCGCCATCCGTTCGAACTCGACGTTCGTAATCACATCGGGGCTCAAGCCGTAGCCCAACTCCGTCAACCGGCTTGCGTCATACGGTTTCCAGCCCGTCGTCACCACGATCGCCCCGGCTCTCTCCCGAATCTCGCCGGCATCGGTGCCGATCGTAACGTCAAAGTTCCCCGGCTGCCCCTCGGTCTTCAGAATCTGCGCCGCTGTGTAAACACGAATCCGCAAATGATAAGTAACCCGGCGAACCAGTTCGCCGAATCCGTCCACTTCCTCAAGCGTTGTGTAGGGAGCGTTCGCCGGGAATCGCTTCTTCTGTCCGGCCATGAATCCGCCCAGCGACGTGGCCTTCTCCACCAGCACCACATCGTGACCCGCTTCCGCCGCCTGGACCGCCGCCGTCAGCCCCGCGATCCCTCCGCCCACCACCAGCACCGTGCCGCAGATTTCGTCCGAAACAGGATCAAGCGGTTCTGTTTTGAGCGCCCGCGTGATGCCCATCCGAAGAATATCCGCGGCCAGCATCTGCGTGTCTTCTTCCTTCGCCGGATGGCTCCAGGCCACGTGTTCCCTCAGGTTCACCCGCTCGATCACTGTGCCGTGGTTGAACGAAAACGCCTCCGGCTTCGACCGCGCCGAACAGGCTGCAATCACTACCGTGTCAACCGCGGCCGAGGCCAGATCCCCGTGAATCAGTTTGCGCCCCTCTGGGCCGCATAAGAACTCATGCGTGCGGCACATCGCGGCCTTGAACTCGCCGGAGGCGACCTTGACAAGTTCGTCCGTATCGATGGCTTCACCGATCGAGCAGCCCGTGCAAAGGTAGACTCCGACCTGCTTAGGCATGACGCTCGCTCCGTTTCGCCGCTTGATACGCCTTAAGCGCTGCCGCCGTCGCATTCCGCACCGAAGAAGAAACCTCTCCGGGCCGATGCACGCATCCGGCGCTTAGCAAACCGTCGCCATCTCCGCTCGGAAGAAATCCATATTCATCCGCCTCGAACACCGGCGGCAGACCTTCGGTGCGTGGCGCCATCCCCGTCGCCAAAACCACCAGGTCAAACTCCAACGTCTCTTTGCGCCCCGACAACACATCCTCGGCCGTGACGGCAACATTGCCCGACTCCGCTTTCTCCTCCACCTTCGCAACCTTGCCCTTCACAAGTTTTACTTTGGCGCCAGCCAGCACCCGGCTTCGAAACTCTTCCAGCCTCCCGGGAGTCCGCAGATCGATATAAAACACCGTAATCGCCGTCTCGGGTTGCTGCGCCCGAAGATAAGAGATCTGCTTGATTGAAGCCGTGCAGCACACTGACGAACAATAGGGAAGATGATTTTCGTCCCGCGAGCCCGCGCACTGCACGAAAGCCACCGATCGCGGCGGGCGTCCATCGGAGGGCCGCTGGATCACACCGCCCGTTGGCCCGTCGGCCGCCGCCATTCGTTCCACCATGACGTTGGTGACAACATTGGCGCATCTCCCGAAGCCGAGATACTCGATCCGCCCCACATCGTACGGCTGCCAACCCGTCGCCGCGATGACCGCCGAAACATGGTACTTCCGCCAATCGGCCGCGGCACTGAGATTCACCGCCCCATACCGGCACGCCTTCTCGCACGCGCTGCACTCCGACGGGCAGGCAGCCCGGTCGATCGCATACCGCACCGGATAAGGTACTCCGCGAGGCAGATACACGGCCTTTGTTTTACTTAGTCCATAGTTAAAAAGATCAGGCCGCTCCACCGGACAAGCTGCCACGCACTCCCCGCATGCCGTACACGTTTCGCTTACGTAGTCCGGACCCAAACGCACCGTCACGCGAAAATCGCCCCGCGTCCCGCTGACCTCCGTCACCTCGGCGTTCGTATGAACCGTAATCGCGTCATTGTCACGAACGCGCCGCAGGTGCATCTCAATCCCGCACGTCGGCGGACACAGCTTCGGGAAATACTGGTGCAGCCGCGTCACCTGCCCGCCTAGGCTTGGAGACTGTTCGACTAGAATCACCGGGCATCCGGCATCGGCCAACTCCACCGCCGCCGTCAACCCGGCGATCCCTCCGCCGATGACAAGCACGGGTTTGCACGGCTCCAGGTTCACGCCTTCGCCTCCACCACCGTATCCCGCCGTACCTTCATCGTGGGCTCGCGGAAAAGAGCAAACCGCAGCCACTCAATGGCGAACTCGAGTACCTCCTCGTCATGTGCGCGAATCGCCTCGATCCGCGCTTCATCTACGTCGAGCAGTTCCAGAAATCGGGTCTCGAAAACAAACCGCCGGAACCGGTCCAGGTCATAACAGGCCATGTAAAACATCTCCGCCTGTGCCGGAGTCAGCTCGGGCCCTTTATCCCAGTAGTCGTGGAGCGTGAGGTACTTGAACGATGCCCCCATCACTTCGAACTCCTCCACGCCCTGATTGCTGATCCAGTCCCGGACGCTCCAATCCGGACCTTCGCTGTGCCCGTGGCACAGTTCTTCGAGCACCACGAAATGAAAAGCCTTATGTTCCGGGCTGGGGTTCTTCGGCTCGGCCGAGCCGAGGGGGTACATGCGGCACGACCACGGCCGGTCGCTATATACCGCGCACCCTTTCGCGCACACGAAAGGACACTGCTTGGTTTCCTCGTTCATTTTGAGAATGACGATCGGAAACGTTTGGTTCGAAAAATGAGGCGATAAGGTGTACTTCTCCAGAAACTCCTCAGACCCGATCTTCAACGAGTGTTTCAGTCGCAGGATGTCATAAGGTGTCAGGACAATCGTCACATCGCGGCAGCATTGCGTAAAGCAATCCAGATCGCGTCCGCAGCGGAAGCGGAACCTGTCATCGAGGCTGAGGCGGTCCCAAGGCATGGCGACGCTTTCAGCCGCGAATTCGTTTTCAACAGGCATGACACTCCTCCTCGACCTGGTTGAGGATGCTCTCGCGCAAGGCCTTGCGCGACCAAACCGGCAGCGGCCCCGTCTCCCCCGTCACCGGATCCACCCGGTGCCGGTAAGACGCGGTCACGTTGAACTGCTCCTGCATCCATCGCCACCCACGCACGAAATATGGGCAGTCGTCGTTGAAACAGACGAACTGGTATTCCCCGCTCCAGTTACTCAACTGCGGATTCGCCCATCGAACCATCGGTTCTCCACAGTGTGGACAGGTAACTTGACTGTGCTTCATCGTCGCCACCCTCTCCCCGGGTGGGCGCCTCATGCGAGGGAAAGCGCCCACCCGGTGCTCACATCACCGGCCGGGCTTCTCTCAGGCTGCGGCCAGCGGGCGGCCCACCGTTTTCTGCTCGAACACGGGCAGAACCGGACGGGTCTTCATCTCCCACGCGTTGCTCTTCGCGTCGAAGCGGCAATTCGCAAACACGTGCCACTTCTCCTCGTCGAGCTTGGGTTTGTCGGAGCGGAAGTAGTAGCCCGGCCAACGCGTCTCTTCGCGGAACAGTACCGTTCGCACGTGAGCCTCAGCCTGCCACATACGATGAACGTTCTCCCAACAACGCATCAGCTCGTGAAGGTCCGAAGCCGCCAGCTTCTCGGAGTCCTCCTTCAAAAACTGAAGTAACTCGATCGCCCGGTTCAGCAGCGGACCGTTGGTGGTGAACTGCGCGGTAATGCCGCCGGCGTATTCGTCCATGATCTTCTGCAAACGGAACATGAACATCCGCGGCTTGATGTAGTTCGGATTAACGTCCGGATCGGTGGTCGCACCGTTGTGCTGCGCGAACACTTCGAGCGGCTTCAGGATTTCGGCCTTAATCGCCTCGATCGTGCTCTGCTCCACCTTGGGCGGCGTGTTGTGCTCGACCACGTACTTCACCGCAGCCTTAGCCGCGATCCGGCCTTCGGCGTGCGAACCCGACGAGAACTTGTGGCTGGAAGCGCCCGACGCATCGCCGGCGCAGAACAGGCCTGGAACTGTCGACATATGGTCGTAGCCCCAGAAGTATTCCGACCGTGTCTTGTCGGTCTGCAGGTCCTCCGGACCGCTGATCCACGCCCCCGACGCGCCGGAGTGCGAACCGATAAAATACGGCTCGGCCGCGGCGATCTCGGAGCTGCCTTCTTCCGGCTGGAGGTTGGTCGAGGCCCATAGGATCGCCTGGGATATCGTCATGTCCAGGAAGTCTTCCCACGCCTCCGACTCCAGTTCCTTCATCTTCTTCTTGTAGGCCTTCGGGTCGTCTTTGTAACTCTCGGCGATCTTCCCGATGGCTTCTTCGGTCCGCATGTAAATCGGACCCTTTCCTTCCATCGTGTCTAACATGCCGAGATAGTTACGCAGGTTCGCCGGTACCGGCTTCACGCGCCCGTAAAATCCCCACTTCTCCAGTTCGCCCTGGCGCTCAACCATGTAGTTGCCGCCCTGCGAGTTCGTGGCGCGGGACTTGAACAGCAGGAACCACGCGCCGACTGGACCATATGCGTCTTTGAACCGGACCGGAATGAAGCGCACTTCCTGGCACGTCATCTCCGCGCCGGCTTTCAGCGTGAAGTACGCCGACGAACCGGAATTCCATGGTGGATACCACGCGCGCCCCATGCCTTCGCCGGAACTCCGCGGCTTGAACACGTGCACCGCGCCGCCCATCGCCACCAGCGTCGCCTTCGCCTTGAACGCGTAGAATTTGTTCTCGCGAACCGAGAATCCCACCGCGCCCGCGCAGCGGTCGCCTTCCATCAGTGGCCCCACGATGAAGATGCGCTCGTAGATTTCGCCTACGCCGCTCTCCCGCAACGCGTTCTTGGCCGCCTCGGCCACCACGACCTTGTACGATTCGCCGTTGATCATCAACTGCCAGCGGCCCTCGTGAACGTAGGCGCCTTTCTCGTCTTTCCAGATCGGCAGGCCCCACTTCTCGAACAGGTGAACCGTCGAGTCCACGTGCCGCGCGATGTTGGCCACCAGGTCCTCTCGCGTGATGCCCATCAGGTCGTTGCGAACATAGTCCACATAGTCCTTCACCGTGTTCGCGCCGTCCTTCAGGCCCACATACTGGTTGATCGCGGACAGTCCCATCGCCACCGCGCCCGAGCGGTCCACCGCTGCCTTATCCACCAGCGTCACCTTCAATCCGTTTTGCTTGGCCCAGTACGCGGCCTCAACCGCGGCGCCGCAAGCGGCCATTCCGCCGCCCAGTATCAACAAGTCGGTTTCAACAATTACAGTTTCAAAATCGGCCATTTTCAGTACCCTCCCGTCAATGCCGCAACGTGAAAACTTCCGCAAGACCCGTCGACGCTGGTTCCGTATACAGAGCGGGCGAGTTGAGGCTGCCCTTCGTCTCGTACCCACCGTCCGGCTTCACCGTTCCTTCCGGAGTCGTCCGGATGGGGAACTTGAACCGCTTGATCGTTCCGTTGCGGAACTTCACGGTCCACAAAATCGAATCCGAAGAGCGCAGCGGCGTCGCCGATGCGCCCAGCGGAACGAAATCCGCATAACCGCGAACTTCGATCGCCTGATTCGGGCAGATCTTGACGCAGTTGTAGCACTCCCAGCACATCGTGACGTCCCGGTTGTACGCCTTCGACGTCTTCTTATCCAGCACCATTAAGTCGTTCGGACAAATGTACTGGCAGGCGGTCTTGTCCAGCGCCTTGCACCCGTCGCACTTGTCCGGATTGACATAACTTGGCATTACTCCACCTCTCTTTCGGAAGCGCCACTCGCGGTAAGCGAGTGGCACTGGCTCTTGTGACGTTGGTAAAAACAGTTGCGCCGGCCAAACTCCCCGAACCGGCACCGGTCGCGAAAATAGATCTCACACTGCATGCAGACCGCATCCGGCTCGGAACTTCCGGCAACGAACGCCCCGGCCAAACGGTCCAGAAGTTCCGATGTCCGCCTCAGTTCTTCCGGAGCGAACTGGTCGAATGCGGCCCGTGCGCGAATATCCCGCGCTCTTTGATAGGCTTCCATCAGGCGGCGGCTCGTTTCCGTCAAGGCAAGCCGGATCGTCCGCCGGTCCTCTTGCGGCGACACGCGGCGAAGTAACTTTCGCCGCACCAGTTTGTCCACCGCTTTGCTCGCCGCTGCGCACGTGACGTTCAAAAACGCCGCTGCGTCCCCGATCCGCAAGGTGTCCGTATGCGCCACCAGGTACAGCAGTTTCATCTGGGAGAAGGTCAGCTTATCGCCGGCGACCTCCCGCAATACGGCCCGCTCCATGATTTCACGCACCGACCACGCAAATACCCTTGCACTACTCAGGAATTCATTGCTCAGATCGGCTGTGAGTTCTTCCGTCATCCTTGCCTCCGCCGGCCTTCACTCACTTGGGCGGCTTGCTCTGAGGCCCAGTGTATCCAGCCGGCTTGCATCAGGAAGGACAATTCGATAACCAACTCGAATTTAAACTTACTTAACGATCTGCGCAAGCTAAGTGCGAATCTACAGAACTTAGCCGCGCACAGGGAGTTAGCTGCCGGACTTTATGGGTTTTGGAGTCTGCGTTTCCGAGCCTACCCGCCGCCGCGCGATTACCAGGAGCGACGCCGCCGGAAGCGAATGGGTCTCCATGGCGCCCAGGCCGAGCGGCGTCAGCGTATCCCGAAGCCGTTCGATGGACCATGCCGCGCAGCCTCCCCGCGTCACGTGGCGCCCAAGCGTCTCCAGCATCGTCACCTCCGCCGGAACCTCCGAATCCGGCAGAAAAGCATCCTGAAGCGCCAGCATTCCGTCGCTTCTTAGCGCCGCCGCCGCCGATTGAAGCACTCGCTGCACCTCGCCGCGATGGCACGAGGCAAGAACGCCGGATAGTAGAATGGCACGAAACGGCCCCGAAGGCAGTGCCGGTGCCCCGTAGCCGTTCCTTTCTCCGGCAAACGGGTTCCGCGCGTCCACCGTCAGATGAGGCCACCGCGCGGTAACCGCTTCATGGTATTTCCCGCAGCCCCAACCTGCGATCAACACCGGACTCCGCCGCGACAAATCCAGATGATCGATGACAAATGGCACGTTGAACTGCGCCAGGTTCTCGCACGACGCCTCGTAAATTCCATGATTCAGCATCGGGCTGCCCGGTTGCCGGCCATCCAACGCATACCGGCACAACGCGCCGGACGCGCTTCCGAGCGACGTGTAGTACAGCAGCGTCGCCTTCAAACTCTGCGGCGAACGGTCTACTAAGTAACGCGAGGCCAGTTCAAGATTCCGGTAACCCTCCGGTCCGGCCTCAACCAGCCCCTGCGCTCTCAGACAATCCAGCAGCTCGGTCACCGCGCGCGTGTTCAGATTAAGCGATTTAGCCACCGACGACGCGGTCTGCCACTCCTCCAGGTGATCGAACACACCCGCCAGAAGCCCCAGTCGCAGCGTCTGTGTCCCCAGTCCCCCGATCGCGAGCCGTAGTAACTGATCCGGCCCGGGACCCGGCAAACTCGGCATTCTGGCGCCGCCACCCCGGTAAAGATCCCGCTGCGAAGCCGCCAGTTTCTCGCGAAGCTTCACCGCCTCGCCGATCACGAGCGTCGCTGGAGGCTCAATTCCGGCGCGCTCCACATCTCCGGCAATACTTGCCAGCGTCCCGCAGATCACTCGTTCGCCCTGCCAATACGCCATCTGGATCATCGCCGCCGGCGTCTCCGGGCTTCGTCCTCGCGCGATCAGTTCCTTCGCAATCCGGCCCGTACTGTTCACCGCCATCAAAAACACCACCGTGTCGATCCGGGAAAGTGCTTCCCAGTCCATCCGGCTGGTTTCGCGCTTCGATTCATGACCCGTCACAATCGCCACGCTTGACGCAATATCCCGGTGCGTGACCGCAATTCCCGCGCTTTCCGGTGCCGCCAACGCCGAACTTACTCCCGGAACCACTTCAAACGGAATCCCATGTGCCGCAAGATACTCCGCCTCTTCGCCACCCCGCCCGAACAGAAATGGATCGCCCCCCTTCAGGCGGACTACTAGCTTTCCTTCCAGGCTCTTGCGAGCCAGCAGCGCGTGAATCTCCTCCTGGCGGGACTCATGGCGGCCCGGAGCCTTGCCCATATAGATCCGTTCGGCGGAAGGCTTCGAAATAGCCACCACCTCTTCCTGTACCAGCCGGTCGTAGACAATCACGTCGCCGCTTTGAATTAACGCGGCCGCCTTGAGAGTCAACAATTCCGGATGGCCAGGGCCGGCTCCGACGAGGTATACCTTACCTGGCGCCATCACTACGCAAGCACCGTTCACTTACGCGGACTTACACCATCCATGCTAACAAAGGGGGCGTTTTCCGTCTTCGAAATGTCCTCCTACGTATCCTGCCAATTCCGGAACACTTTTCTCTCGTGCTCATTCCACAGCACTTACGCGAGCCCGGCGGTTTCGGTTTTCCCTCTACCGCCCAGAAACATATGGCTTTGCCCGGCGGCAATTTATGGACTTACTACGCCAGCTTCCGGTCACTCGTCGAATTTCCCTTCCCATGCTATAACGGACCCGGAAGGCAGATTGCGCACTTGGTCGTAGGTTGAAGGTTTCCTCGTGTGCATCGTGGTCGGTCCAAAAGGTAGGGAGTCAATTATGTCGGCCTCGGCTATGGCAGCGGAACCGCCGCTGGTCTGCGAAGTCGGACCAGGCCATGAGCGCGACCCCGTGCCCCGTGCCGATGGCGATATCACCACCACGCTGCTCGTGTCCCGCGGAACCATGTCCGGCGGCGCCAATATCGCCTCCTGCCTCTCCGCTCATGGCGGCGTCCACTGCCTCACCCGTGAAGACCTCATCACGAAGGTCAACACCTACGGCGAGCTTGCCACCCGCGTCGCGGCCGTAATTTCCCGCGCGGACCGCGACTACAAGCAGTTCAGCGATCTTCGCCGCCCCTATCTCATCTTCATGCGACGCGCTCTCCTCCAATACACCCGCGCCGGCCGTCTCGCCTATTTCGGTTACTCCGGCCACCTGCTCCTTCCCCGCCTGGCCCACCTCGTCCGCGTCCGCCTCATCGCGCCCCTGGAAGTGCGTGTCTCCCGTACCTGCCGCGTCTTAGGTATGCGCGAGGCCGAAGCCCGGGATCATATCCGCTCTACCGACACCGAACGCCTCCAATGGGCGCGCATGATGTACGGCGTCGACCTGCGCGATCCCGCCGGCTACGACCTCTGCGTGAATCTCGAACGATGGACCCAGCGCGGAGCCTGCGAGTTGCTCGTCAGCATTTTTGAACAGGCCGAGTTTCAACCCACTCCGGAGTCGGTGGCGCAACTGGAAAATGAACGCCTCGCCACCGAAGTTCTCGCCGCGCTCGTCGCAAATCCGGAAACGCGCGAGTTGGAAATGCAGGCCGTCGCCGCCTACGGCGCAGTCCGCCTCGTGGGTCCTTTCCTGCCCGCCGACAAACTGCGGATCGTTCAGGACATTGCAGGCGCCGTCACCGGAGTCAAGGACGTGCAGTATGAACCCGGCTACCGAACTGCACTGCCCTAACTACGCGGCCGGAGCGCACACAGCCGACTTTTGACTTCGAGGATTACATCATGCCAGAGCAAACTACGGACAACACCTCCGCGAAACATCCCGAGTGGCTGAGAACGATGCTCACTCGCCTGGCCCAACTGGGCGAGTCCCAAACCACCGCCTTGCTGGAACAAAACACGCTGGCTCGCGATCGCACGCAGACTACCGCCAACCTCGCGCTCTACGCCTCCAAGACCGCCGAGAACGCCGAAACCCAAACCGGCCTCGCCGCCGAACGAACCGCGCTGACGCGCGAACAAACCCGCCTGTCGACGCGCAGCACCGAACTCGCGCAAATCCGCACCGAAATGGCGCGCGAGCGAACCGAACAGGCTGAGGAACGTACGCGCCTCGCGGTCCAGAGAACCGACATGGCCCAGCGCCGCGTCATGTTGGCCGAGGAACGCACCCACCTCGCCGAACGCCGCAACGCCCTCGCACTCGACCGCACAACCATGGCCGGAACGCGAACCGAACTCGCCCACCAACGCACGGCCACCGCCGTAACGCGCACGCGTCTCTCCATGCAGCGCACCGAACTGGCCCGCGAACGCACCGCGCTCGCCCTCATCCGTACCGGCCTCGCCTTGTTCACCCTCGGCGTCACGTTTCTGCGCTATTTCGGCGTCTCGCGATGGACCATCTTCGACGCCGCCTTGATCCTCCTCAGCTTCGCGACGCTCTCCTGGGGTGGCTCTGT
>JAKAJI010000151.1 GCA_021813825.1 Acidobacteriota bacterium
CTCCGCAACAGCACGCACCCGATCTCGGCCGTCGAGCGCACGTGCGTGCCGCCGCAGGCGCTCCTGTCGACTCCTTCGATTTCGACCAGCCGGATCGTCCCCGTCCGCTCCGTCGCCTTGCGTAGACCCAGATCCTCCGATGCGTCCCGGAATGCGACCGTCACCGGATGAGCCTGCCTCACACGCTCATTCGTTCGCCGCTCCACGCGCGCGGCGGCTTCGGCGTCGAGCGCCGGTATATCGAGTTCGATCGTCGAAACCGTGTCGCCCAGGTGAAAGCTCACCGTCGCGGCGCCCAGCACATCCACGAACGTCGCCGACAGCAGGTGCTGGCCGGTGTGCTGCTGCATGTGGTCGAACCGGCGGGCCCAGTCGATCTCGCCTTCCACCTCCTCGCCCACCGCCCCGGCCGCGCCTTCGACGATGTGCGCAATCCGCTCCCCCTCGTCGACGACGTCGACCACTTTTGCCCCGCCCAGCCTTCCGGTGTCGAACGGCTGTCCGCCGGAACTCGGGTAAAACGCCGTCTGGTTCAAATAAACCGAGCGGCCGTCCAGGCTCACTTCCGCAATGCGAGCCCGGAACAGCCGCCGGTAGCTGTCGTTGTAGTAGATCCGCTCGGTCAATTCACTGCGATATTAACCGTATTGCTGATCTGTCCGCCATTGACCAGGAAGATCCCCACCGAATCGCCCGTCGGTGAGTTGGCGGGAACCTGCACGTTCACCTGGTAGAGTCCGACGAAGCCCGGCGCCAGGCCAACGAAGCTCGGCGTCGCGTTCACCGATGGGTTGAACGGATTTGTCGTCGTGAACGTGACCACCGTCGGCAGAACCACGTTCGCCAGCGGCGTCGACGGTGCGGCCGTGCCCGAGGCGACGATCGGCGATGTCGGCCCAAGTCCGATCGCGTAGATTGTCAGGAAATCCACGCCGGCCTTGGCCGGATTCACCACCGGCAATCCCAGCGCCTTGCCCGCGGCTTGCGACACCGCGAAGCCTTTCTCCGTCGCATTCTGGATGATCCCGTAGTTGCCGTAGCTGAACGGCAGAATTCGCGGCCGGTTCGCCGCCACCTGCACCGAAATCAGGTTCCCCGGCTTGCCGTCCCGCACCACCTGCACGGTCGCCATGCCCGGCGGCACGTTTTCCGGCATTTGGAAGTCGATCTGCCCATAGCTGGCAAAGTACAGCGGCGCGGCCACGCCGTTCACCAGCACCTGCGTCGTCGAACTGGTGCCGAGCGTCGTCGGAAGCGGCACGTTGGCGGCAAAAACCGGGTCTTGCGAGTAGAGGAACTGCGAGCCGAACACCGCCATGATGTCGCCCGCCGCTACGGTCTCGCCCGGAATGAAGGTCGCATTATTCACCGCCCCGCCCACGTTCGCCCACGCCGTCCCCGGCGCAATGACGTTGAAGTTCACCGGAATCGACACCGTGTTGGCTGCGTTCGAGGCGATGTCGACCGTTCCCGTGTATGTCCCGGCCGTCAGGTTCGCCGAATCGACCGTCACCGAAACCGTATTGCCGTTCTGTGTCGCAGTCAGCCAGGTGCCGCTGTTGGCCGCCGTCGCCGTCGCTCCACTTACCGTCAGCGTCCCCTGGCCACTGTTGGATACAACCACCGGAATCGTCTGCTTAAAAGTGTTGGCGGGCACTTCGAAATTCAGCACCGCCGGACTCGGCGCCGCGATCGGCGACGTCGTAACATTCATCGTCACGTTCACCGTCGTGTTGTCCGGCGCGAAACTCGAACCACTCAGCGTCACCGTGCCCGTGTAGGCATTGGCCGCCATGTTCGATGCCGCCGACACCTTAAGCTCGTACGGCACGTTGAATTTGAACGTGCCGGATCCCTCCATTCCGACAGAAAGCCAACTCGCCGAACTTGTCGCCTGAACCGCAGTCGCGGTTGTAAATTGTGTGCTCGCGCTGCCACCCGGCGCCACGTAGAAACTGAGCTTCGAAGGAACCGCCGTGCCCACCTGCACCGTCACCGTGATCGTCTGCGGCGCGTCGATGGTGCCCGGAGAAGTGACCGTCAAAACGCCGGTGTAGGCGCCCGCGGTGAGCGTCGTGGTCGCCCCCGTGATGCTGATCGCATAGCAGGTTGGATACGCCGAGCAACTCGACGCCGCACCTACCGTCGCCGTCAGCCACGTCACGGACGACGTTACGCTCAGACTCATCGCGCCGCTGCCGATGTTGCCGGCCTCGACGACGATCGCCTGCCCATTGTTGAGATTTGCCCCGGCTGCGATCATGTAGGGTCCCAGCGCAGTCGATTGCAGGCGAAGTTGTGGCGTTGCGCTAGCCAGGCCCGCGGCTCCCAGCGCCAACGCCGCACACAAAATGATTCGGTCAAAACGCATGGTTTGAGTTCACTCCTCTAGGAACGATTTCGTGGAATGGTTTGTTATCCCGCCTGACGCGATCGAAAGTAGGAAATCCTTCTCCCCTCCGAGCGGGGCGGAACCGGCCGGCAGAGCGGGCCTGTCTACCGGGAGAGTACAGCTCTCGCCGGTTCTTTCTGCAGGTTGTGTGCCACACCGCAAACCATTCTCCGCCGGAACCCACGCACGGGAATGCAGTTTCGTTCGGCCACAGGGTTGTGACACGGTGTACCACTTGTCCGGCGGGCCCCCACCCAGCATAACAACGGCGCGCGCGGGAATTATTGCGGCGACGTCAACGTGAAATCGGCGCGGAGGAACTGCCAGTCGGGAAGCTCGTAGACGCGCAGCTTGGTCGGGATGTCCACCGTCACTTCCTTAATCTGGTTCGGTCCGAGGCCACTCACCTTCGCCGGGAAACTGAACAGCGGCGGGTCGTCGGGCTTCGAGGCCGTGGTGCGGATGTTTACCTGCATCCCGACATCGCCGGCGTCGGCGTCCGAGTGATTCACCACGCCGAAGGTGATGGCCAGCTTGCCCGGCGATGTCTCCGTGATCCGGAATCCGACCAGTTCAAGATACTTCGCCAGCGGGTTGTTCGTGTTCCTCGCCGTCACCAGAGCCGCGTTCGGCTTCATTTTCTGGGTATCGGTGGAAGAGGAGGAGCAGCCGGTCAGCAGAATCGAAAAGAGCGCAAGACAAATCAGGGTGAGGCGCATCGACCTTTGGATTATAACCGCCCCGGGGCGATTTGGGTTCCTCCCCGTGCGTTCCACCGGATGGCGCGGCCGGGCAGGCTGATGGTAGATTAGGACAGCATGGACGCCGTGGGCGTGCGGCGGACGCCGGGACCTGACAGCGCACGTCCGGAACAGGGACGTCCTTCTCGCCATCGAGTCAAAGGTCCCCTCGTCGCCTTCTTTTCTTTCTGGCTTCTGGCGGTCGCGCTACAGGTCGCGGGCGGCTGCTATCGCGCGGACTTTGATGGCTACCCCGACGAAGCGGCCCATTACATCACCGGCCTGATGGTCCACGACTATCTGCTCTCCGGAAACCTCCTCCATCCCATGGCCTACGCCGAGAATTACTACCTTCACTATCCGAAGGTCGCAATCGGCCACTGGCCCCCCGTCTTCTACGTTCTCCAGGCAGCGTGGATGCTGCTGTTTGGCCCAAGCCGGATCTCCATCCTGCTTCTGATGGCCGCGATCACCGCCGCCGTCGCTTCCGTCATGTTCGCCGTGGGCAGGCGCATCGCCGGACCGTGGTGGGCGGCCGGCGCGGGCGTGGTCTACGTCTGTGTGCCCATGGTTCAGGCCAACACCGGAATGGTTATGGCCGAGTCCCTGCTCGCCCTCGGTGGCCTGCTCGCCGCGTACTCCTTCGCCGAATATCTGGAAACAGGCGCCACCGCCCCCGCGCTGTGGTTTGGCGCCTGGTCGGCCTTCACCATCCTGGTCAAGGGAAACGGCTGGTCGCTCGCGCTCCTGCCGCCGCTTGCGCTCGCACTGTCGCGCCAGTGGCACCGGCTTCTCGATTGGCGCCTCTGGGCCGCCGCCGCCGTCGCCACACTCGCCGTTCCCTGGCAACTCGCCACGATTCACATGGTCGAGAACGGATGGGAGTTGTCTTGGGGCCTCTCCTACGTTCGCACGTCGGTCTCGGACTTCGGGCCTATCCTCGCCGATAGCCTCGGGTTCGGCATCCTTTCGCTTGCGTTGCTCGGACTTCTCGGGATCGTCTTTCTTCGCCCGATCGAGTCCCGGCGCTCGCCCATCCTTGCCTCGGTCGGCGCTCTCGCTTTGGCGACCCTGTTGTTCCATGCCTTCGTTCCGGCGAACCTCGATAGCCGCCGTTTGATTCTTGCGCTGCCCGCTATCCTCTTGCTGGCGGCCGGCGGGGTCGCACGTCTTCGCCAATTGGCCGGTCCCCGGCTCGCCACCGGCCTGGCGCTGGCCGCTACCGCGTGGTTCGCTCTGCGTGTCTTCACAATTCCTCACAAGCCGGTAGATTGCTCGTCCGACGACGCGCGGTTCGCCATGCAGATCGCTCCAGGATCTTCTGACCGGCTGCTAATATCCGGCAGCAGTAGTTCTGAGGGAGCCTTCATTTCGGCAGTCGCCATGCGGGAGAATCGCCCCGGCCACTACGTCCTGCGAGCAAGCAAAATGTTGTTGGATTCCGAGTGGTCCGGCGCCGGCGAGAGGCTGCGCTACTCGATCAGCATGGCCGAGGAAAAACTCGAGTCGTGGGGCGTCAGCGTCATGGTGCTCGCACCGGATGGACCCCCATCACCGCCCGGCCTCACGCTCGCCAGGAGCATTATCGCTGCCTACCCGGATCGCTGGAAGCCCGTGGCCCCTATTCCGGGCTGCGGAGCCACTCCGCGCCTTTTCCGGTACGCCGGACCGCGCCGCCCGAATCCGTCCCCGGTGGAGGCCGATCTGCGTAGAATGCTCGGGCGGAAAATAACCTCCGGCCCGGCAAACTAGCCTACACAGTGGGAGCACGCAACGACTCGAATGACTGACAACGGGAAACGCGCGGTAATCATCGGCGCCGGACCGGCCGGCTTGACCGCGGCCTACGAACTGTTGAAACGCGGCGCGGCCACGCCCGTCGTGCTCGAGAAAAGCCACGCCATGGGCGGCATCTCGCGCACCGTCCGGCACAACGGCAATCGCATCGACATCGGCGGCCACCGCTTCTTCTCGAAATCCGACCGCGTCATGAAGTGGTGGCTCGAGATCATGCCGCTCGCCCGCGGCGCCCAAGGCCGCGAGTTCATCCAGTATCAAAATCAGACCCGCGCCATCGAAAACCCCGGCAACGGCCCGGACCCCGAACGCGAGGACCGCGTCATGCTCATCCGGCACCGCAAGTCCCGCATCTACTTCCTTCGCCGCTTCTTCGACTACCCCATCAAGCTCAGCGCCGATACCCTCACCAAACTCGGCGCCTGGCGCACGGTTCGCATCGGCTTCAGCTACGTCTGGGCCATGATGAATCCCCGGCGTCCCGAAACCTCGCTCGAAGACTTCCTCATCAACCGCTTCGGCCGCGAACTCTATCTCACCTTCTTTAAGTCCTACACCGAGAAGGTCTGGGGCGTCCCCTGCCACCAGATCAGCGCCGAATGGGGCGCCCAGCGCATCAAGGGGCTCTCGCTCGTCAAGACCATCACCCATATCCTGAAGAAAACCCTCCGCCCCGACAAAGGGCTCGGCCAGAAGGGAACCGAGACGTCGCTCATCGAAAAATTCCTCTACCCCAAGTACGGCCCGGGGCAGTTGTGGGAATGCGTCGCCGAGGACATCACCTCCCGTGGCGCCTCCATTCTTACCGGCTGGTCCGTCGACCGCATCCTGACCTCCAACGGACGCGTCGCCGCCATCGAGGCCGTCAACGAGGCCGGCCAAAGACAGCGCTTCGAAGGCGACTACTTCTTCTCCACCATGCCCATCCAGGAGTTGGTCCGCGCGCTCGACTGCGACGTGCCCACCCACGTTCGCGAAATCAGCGACGGCCTCCAGTATCGCGACTTCATCACCGTCGGCCTCCTGCTCGACAAGCTCAAGCTCTCCGGCGAGGGCGGAAAGAAGTTGCTCGAAGACAACTGGATTTACATCCAGGAACCCGACGTCCTCGTCGGCCGCATGCAGATCTTCAATAACTGGAGCCCGTACCTGGTCGCCGATCCGGACAAGGTCTGGATCGGCCTCGAGTACTTCTGCTACGCAACCGACGAGCTTTGGCGCCAGCCCGACGAAAAGATGATCACCCTCGCCATCGAAGAAATGCAACGCATCGGCGTCATCGATGGCGCCGACGTCCGCGATGCCACCGTCATCCGCGTACCGAAGACTTACCCCGCTTACTTTGGAACTTACTCCCGCTTCGACGAACTCCGCGCCTGGGTGGACCGATTTCCCAACCTCTTCCTGGTCGGCCGCAACGGCATGCACAAGTACAATAACCAGGACCACTCCATGCTCACCGCCATGACCGCCGTCGACAATATCGTCGCCGGCATTGAAGATAAGTCGAACCTCTGGGCCGTCAACACCGAGATGGAGTACCACGAGGAAAAGTAGGGCCGCGTTACCGGACACCTCACCTCTCCACTGCCCTGGTGTACGATGAAAAATTGCCCCGATGACAAGCCTGTTTGAGGTGCTGAAGCCGGGAGGAAAAGACTGGGCGCTCGCCGAGTCAATTGACCCGGCGCGCCTGCCCGCCCATGTGGCCGTCATTATGGATGGGAATGGACGCTGGGCCGGGCGCCGCGGATTGCCTCGTGTCGCGGGCCATCGGGCCGGTATCGAACCTGTGCGCATGGCTGTCGAAACCTGCGCCCGGCTGGGGATTCAGGCCCTCACCCTCTACGCCTTCTCGGTCGAAAACTGGAAACGGCCGCGCACCGAGGTCGACACGCTATGGCGGCTCCTGCGCATCTATCTCCGCCGCGAGATCCCGGATTTGATGGAGCACGACATCCAACTGCGCGCCATGGGCCGGCTTGACGCCCTGCCCGCGCCCGCCCGCCGCGAACTCGACGCCGCAATCGCCACCACCGCCCAAAACCGCGGCATGCGCCTCAACCTCGCCATCAACTACAGCGGCCGCGCGGAACTGGTAGACGCCGTCAACGCGCTCATCGCCGAGGCGCGCGAGGCCGGCACCCTCGACTCGCTCCACCTGGACGAACAGACGCTCTCCTCGCGCCTCTACACCGCGGGCCTGCCCGACCCCGACCTCCTCATCCGCACCTCAGGCGAAATGCGCGTCAGCAACTTCCTCCTCTGGCAGATCGCCTACGCCGAACTCTACGTCACCGACACCCTGTGGCCGGACTTCCGCCGCACCGAACTCCTCCAGGCCATCCTCGAATACCAGCGGCGCGACCGCCGTTTCGGCGGCCTTGGCTCCCCGACGCCGGTATTCGACCGCGCCAGCCTGCTTGCCGGAGCGCTGATCGAAGCCCTCGGCGCCACCCGATGAGTTGCCCCCTCTCGCCGCGCACAAAAGCCGCACTGGCCGGCTAGAACCCAAGCCCCTCCCCGATGAAGCGCCTCGTCACCGCCCTCGTTTTGATACCGCTCGTCACCTACGTGATGCTATGGGCGCCGCAGTGGCTCTTCCTGGTGGTGCTGGTCACCGTCGCCTCACTCTGCTTCTATGAATACTCGGGCCTCGTCGCGCTGCATGAGATTCCCGCGCCCGGCATCGCCGGCTTTGCGGCGGGTCTCGCCGTGCTTCTGGCCCCCAGCGCTCACTCCGTAGTGTTCAGCGTTGTCGCCATCATCGCCCTTTCGCTCGCCCTCCGGCAGAAGGACCTCAACGAAGCACTGCCCTACGCCTCGGCCCTCGTGCTGGGTGTCGTTTACATCTACGGTTGCTGGCGCATGGCCTCGCTGCTCCGCGCGCGCAGCGGTTACTGGCTGTTGTTTGCCATCGCGCTCAACTGGGTCGGCGACACCGCGGCCTACTATGTCGGCCGCTCCTTCGGCCGCCATCGCCTGGCGCCGGTCGTCAGTCCGAAAAAATCCTGGGAAGGCTCGGCCGCATCTCTGGCCGCCTCCGTCGTGTTCGCGCTCGTGTACTTTCCGCGCCTGCTGCCGCAGGTCCCTTTGCCCATCGCCGCCGCCATCGCCGCCGCGGGCAACATCGCCGGACAACTTGGCGACCTCAGCGAGTCTGCAATCAAACGTGGCGCCGGGGTCAAGGACAGTGGCAACCTCCTGCCTGGCCACGGAGGCTGGCTCGACCGCGTCGACAGCGTCCTTTTCTGCCTGCCCGTGGTCGAATTCCTCGCCTCGCGCCTGACCTGACTACAGCTTCAACCGCCGCAGCCGCAGCGCGTTCGAAATCACGCTCAGCGAACTGAACGTCATCGCCGCGCTGGCGATCATCGGGCTCAGCAACAGACCGAAAAACGGATACAAGATGCCGCCCGCCACGGGCACTCCCAGCAGGTTGTATACAAAGGCGAAAAAGAGGTTCTGCCGGATATTGCCCAGCGTCGCCCGCCCGAGCCTCCGCGCTCTCACCAGCCCCGCGAGATCGTCGCGCAGCAAAATTACCGCCGCGCTCTCGATCGCCGCGCCGGTGCCCGCGCCCATCGCAATCCCCACGTCGGCCTGCGCCAGCGCGGGGGCGTCATTAATCCCGTCTCCCGCCATGGCCACCTTCCGCCCCTCTTTCTGCAACCGCGCCACGGCCGCCGCCTTGTCCGCCGGCAGAACTTCCGCCAGCACTTCGTCGATGCCCGTGCTCGAAGCCACGCGGGCCGCTGTGGCCTTCGAATCCCCCGTCAGCATCACCACCCGCAATCCCTCCGCCTTTAACTGCGCCACGGCCGCCGCCGCCGAAGGCTTCACGGGATCCGCCAAACCCAGCACGCCCACCGCCGCCCCATCGACCGCCACCAGCGCCGCCGTCTGCCCCGTGCCCCGCACGCGCTCGGCCACCGCCGCGACCGGCGCCGCGTCCACCCCCTCCTCGGCAAGCAACGCCTCGGTTCCTAAAAGCACCCGCCGGCCCTGCACCCGCCCCATCACGCCTTTACCCGGCCGGACACGAAACTCCTCGGCCGCCGGCGCCGCAAGGCCTCGTTCGTCGGCCGCCGCCAGAATCGCCGCCGCCAGCGAGTGCTCGCTCGATCGCTCCACCGACGCCGCCAGCGCCAGTAGCTCTTCCGGCCGCCAGGCCCCCAGCGGCTCGATCGAAGTCAGTGCCGGCTTGCCTTCCGTCAACGTCCCCGTCTTGTCGATCACCACCGTGTCGACCTTATCGAGCGTCTCCAGCGCCGCCGCGTCCCGAATCAGCAGCCCCGCCGTCGCCCCGCGCCCCGTCGCCACCATCACCGACATCGGCGTCGCCAACCCCAGCGCGCACGGGCATGCGATGATCACCACCGCCACCGCGTTCACCAGCGCATGCGTCATCTGCGGCGCCGGACCCAGGAAATACCAGGCGAGAAACGTCACCAGGCTCACCGCCAGCACCGCCGGCACGAACAACCCGGACACGCGGTCCGCCAGCCGCTGCACCGGCGGGCGCGAGCGCTGCGCCTCGCTCACAAGTTGCACAATCCGCGCCAGCACCGTCTCGCTGCCCACCCGCTCGGCCCGCATCAGAAAACTTCCCGCGCCGTTCAGCGTCCCGCCCGACACCACCATCCCCGGCCCCTTGTCCACCGGCACCGGTTCGCCCGTCAGCATGGATTCATCCACGCTGCTCGATCCTTCCAGCACCGTGCCGTCCACCGGAACTCTCTGCCCCGGCAGCACACGCAAAACGTCGCCCACCGCAACCACCGCCAGCGGCACGTCCTTCTCCACACCGTTCTTCACCAGTCGCGCCGTCTCCGGCTTGAGCCGCAGCAACTCCCGGATCGCGCCGCTCACTCTCCCGCGCGCCCGCAACTCCAGCACCTGCCCCAGCAGCACCAGCACCGTGATGCCCGCCGCCGGCTCGAAGTACACCTCGCGGCTTCCCCGGATCAGCCAGACCGCCACGCTGTAGAAATACGCCGCCCCCGTGCCGATCGAAATCAGCGTGAA
Source organism: Acidobacteriota bacterium (assembly GCA_021813825.1). GTDB lineage: Bacteria > Acidobacteriota > Terriglobia > Bryobacterales > Bryobacteraceae > JAJYKC01. Next base: position 9,958 of record JAKAJI010000151.1, read on the forward strand.
CATGTTCAGGGACCGGTTCGCCACGCTCCGCCACGCCCGCTCGAAGAACGGCGCGCCGCCCCAGAACACCACCACCGTCGCCAGCGCAAACTCGAGCGGCACTTCCCACTTCCCCAACAGCGCCTGTAGCGGCATCCCCGGCAGCATCGCCGAAATCATGAGCGCGAAGATCGGCGCGGTGAGCACCGCGCTCCACACGAACCGCCGCGTCATGTCCACCAGTTCCGGGTTCGGCCCTTCTTCGGCGGTCGCCATCAACGGCTCCAGCGCCATCCCGCACTTCGGGCAGGCCCCGGGCCCAAGTTGCCGCACCTCCGGATCCATCGGACAGGTGTAAATGACCTTGCTCTGGTCTCCACTCTCCTTCGGCGCCGGCTTCGGATTCAGGTATCTCTCCGGGTCCGCCTCGAACCTCGCCACGCAGCCTTTGGAACAAAACCAGTACGTTTTGTCCTTATAGACCGACTTGCCCGCCGCCCGCGCCTCTTCGACATTCATCCCGCATACCGGATCGACGTGAATCGCAGGCATCATGCCACCGATCTGCACCATCGCCGGTTTCGCGTTGAGATATTTTTCCGGCTCGGCCTCGAACTTTGCCACGCAGCCTTTCCCGCAGAACCAATACGTTTCCCCCTGATAGGCAACCTTCCCCGCCGCCCGCTCCTCGACGACTTTCATCCCACACACCGGATCGACATGAGTCGCCGGC
>JAKAJI010000152.1 GCA_021813825.1 Acidobacteriota bacterium
ATCGATGTAATTGAAGTTCACCCGCATCGTCTTCAGCAGATACTCGCTGATAACTTGCGGAAACTCCCATCGCCACTGCGTATCCAGGTGCGCGTACGGCACCACAAACAGCGTCGGCTCCTTAGTAATATCGGGCGTTTTCATCGTCTGGCCAAACGCGCAAGGCAGCGCCCCGGCCAGCACAACAGTCAGGAAGGATCGAACAAAGCGAGAAGACATAAGTTTTTCTCCGGTGGAAGCCGGAAGAGCAAGTCCTCTCGCATTCTATCTCGCCTAGTGAGAAAACGCCCGTCTCGCCAGCCGCAGCAGCGGCCGCAACACGTCCAGCGCCATCACCCAATCGTGCGGAATCTCCTCCAGCCCATGCGTCGCCCCCCAAAGCTGGCCGGCAATCGCCGCGGTGCTGTCGCTGTCGCCGCTATGGTTCGCTCCCGCGCAAACCGCCTCGGTGAACGAACGCGCCCGCAGAAAGGCAAACAAAGAGATCGCAAGCGCCTCGTCCCCCGTCCATCCGCCCCCCAGCGTCTCCACCTGTTCGGGAACTCCCCCGTGCCCCGGCCTTTCGCTTGCCCGCGCCACGGCCTTTCGAATCGCCCCCAGCGTCTCCTCATGCCCCCGATAGTCCCGAAGTAGTTCGGTGCTTCGCGCGATCACTTCCCCACCCGGCTGGCCGGTTCCGATCCAGCTCACACCCGAGGAGACGAAATGCACCATCGCCGCCAAAACCCCCGCGCTCAAGTAGCCACTCGGATGTCCATGCGTCAGCGCCGCCGCCTCGGCCGCCATCTCAAATGCCGTCGGCGCACCCTCGCCTTCGCCAATCAATCCAAACGGCGCCGCCCGCATCACGCCCCCACAGCCTTTCGAGTGGTTGATCGGCTCATCGATCGTCCCCCCACCCCCCGCACCCAGCGCCGAAAGGCACGTGTTACCCGGCGACCGCTCCATCCACATCTCCGGTTGACGCACCAGCCAGCCCTCCGCCTCCTGTGCCGGCTTCGCTCCAATCTGCGTCTCGTACCACTCCCGATACGCCCGCCGGATCGAGGCGAGCATCTCCGGTTCCCCGAACTCCGCGCCCGCCGCCTTCCCGCGAATCATCCCCTCCAGGCTGAACAGCGTCATCTGCGTGTCGTCGGAAACCACCAGCTTGCCTCCGCGCAGCACCGGCGCCTGAATCCCGTCCTCACCAAACCGTTCGCGGATCCGTTGCAGTCTGTCGAACTCCACCGCGTAGCCCAGCCCATCACCCACCGCCCCGCCCAGCAGGCACGCCAGCGCTCGTTCCTCGAACGGCCGGTCCACCCGCGCCGAAACCACCTCGCGGCACGCGCGAATGTACGCTTCCTGCGCCCCCGCCCTGATCGCCTCCGGCCACACACCGCGAACTCTCCGGATCGCCTCGGCCGCGTCCTCCCCGCATTCGGCCAGCAACCGCGCCGCCGCCATCCCCACCGGCGCCGCACCGCAAATCAAAACCTTCCTGCCCCGCGCCAAATGCCCGCGCAGCCGCTGCCCCGCGTAAACCCACAAGTCCTCAAACCACTCGTCCGGCGCCTGGTCGTCTCTCACCGGTAAGCGGTGCTGCTCCACGCCCGGCTCTGGCGCCCAACCGCCCAGAAATTCCGCCGCCGTTACCACCGCCGCCGGACCAAACCCGCGTATCGCCTCCGGATCGGCCTCCGGCGCCAACCCGATGGCCCCACCCCCGGAAATCTCTACTGCATCAATCTGCAAAGGCGCTAGCCTTCCACCACCCGCCATACGCAAACTCTACCACGTCCTACGATCAGGCCCGTATACACGACCATACGGTGCGCCGCTCAAACCTACGGAGTGCCTCCGCCAACCTACTGGATTCCCCGCCCTCTGCGCCACCGCTCCCTCCTACCTCGCGCCCTCGGTCTCCGTATACGCTATCAGTCCCAGCAGCGCCCCCCAATGATAAAACCGGTCGCTGCTGCCCACATCGTCACCCTCCCCGGTCATCGCATTGTAATTCTCGTGCACATGACCCTTCTCCCGCCACTCCCTCTCAAATAGAGCGGCCGATTTCTTGGCGAACTCCCGCCGCGGCTCCGGCACATCGTAATTCCGCAGCCCCAGATACACCAGGTAATTCATCGGACCCCAGATCCGCCCCCGCCAATACTCCTGGTCGGAAAACGCCGCATCCGAACGCGAAATCGACGGTATCACCCACTCGCCCCAAAACTCCTTCGGGTTCAGCAGGTGCTCCTTCACCATCCGCTCGGCCTGCCAGGCCGTCGCCGCCTTCGCCAGCATCGGATAAAAATTCGTCGGCGACATCCGATAACTGAACCGCCCCGTCGTCAAATCCCGGTTCAGGAACATCCCCGTCTTCTCATCCCACAGCTTCTGTATCTGCTTCCGGTACTTCTCCGCCCGCCCGCGTAATTCCCGCGCCTCGCCGTCCTTGCCCAATATCTGCGCCATCTCCGCCAAAGCGTCGCAGTCCGCCACATACATACTTACTAACCCAACATCAGCCAACTCCATCCTGCCTGTGGCCACATTGAACGGTGCGCCATCGTACATCGGGCTATTATCCAACCCCGACTCAAACTTCGCCGCTTGCAGCTTCCCTACCGACTTGTCATCCGGATTCCGCGGCTCGTTTTCCGCATCCGTCCCCCACACCAGAAACCCATCCACGTCCCGATGCTCCGCCCACCAACGGTTCCACGCCAGCAGCGGCTCGAACGTGTCCCGCAACAGCCACCGCTCGTGAAACTGCCGGTACAGCCCCAACACCGTGATCGCTCCCACCGGAGGCTCGCTCCGGTCAAAGCTTTTCCATCCCCCGGCGCGCCCGAAATTCGGAACAAACCCCTTCGGCGTCGCCTCCCGCAGAATCTCCACCGCGTTCGCATACGCCAGGTCCCGGTCCACCACCGCCGCCAGCGACGCCGCGAAAAACGTATCCCAGTCAAACAGAACGTACCCGCCCCAACTCACCGACCATAGCCGGCTCACCGGTGTTATCACTCGCCCCTGCGACGGCTCGTAAATCGTGTCCCAACCCAGCACCGTCTCAATCGCCTGCTTCACATCGCCCGCCGACGGCTTCTGCTCATCCAGAACCGCGCGAATCTCCTCCACACTCCGCGGCTTCCCCGTACTTACTCCCACCGGCTCCGTGAAGCTCGCCGCCCAGTAAGGCCCACTCACAGGCGCTTCGATCCCACTTACTTCCTTTCCCGTCCAATACGCCGTCACCTGCCGCCCCGGTGCCCGGAACCCAATCCTGTCTCCCTCCCTCTCGACGCTCCCGGCCCGGTTCCACAAAATTCCCGCCGAAATCACCAGCGCCGGCGCAATCCTCCCCGCTGAACCGAGCGGCGTCGCCAGCATCACCAGGTCGTCGCCCGCGTGCGCCGTCTCCAATCGGAACTCGTGCCCGCGCCAGGAAACCCGCACGCTCGTATACGATCCATTCCACGTCCGCGCCTCCGGGAACACCGTCTCCACGCCCTTCCCCTGCCTCCCGATCAGCGGATCCGCCAGAAACGCGTCCCCGTTCTCGCTGCTGTTATGCTTCAGCCCCACCCGAATCGTGAACCCCTCCGGCAGCAGCACCTGCGCCGCCACGCTCCGCACGTCCCACGTGTTCCATCCCCGCGCCAGCCGCGCTTGCACCGCGCCATACTCCGGCGAACTCCCCGCCCGCGCCGCCGCGCAAATCGCCAGCCCCAAACCAATCACGCCAATCCGCATGCGCTTCAGCCTATCAATGAATCCGCCCCGCCGTTTCGCGCGTTCACAATGCGCCGCGATTTTTTCCCCGCCTCCCATCCCGCTCATCCCGCGCCACTTCTTCCCCCACCCCCCGCCCCGCGCCCCGGCCCGCCCGCCCGCTCGTCTCTACACTCAAGGCAAATGAAGAAAAAAGAATTCGTCCGCCGCGTGGCTCGGGAACTCCAACTGACGCCCGCCGACGCCGCCGACCGCGTCGACACGCTCGTCAACGAAATCCGCCGCCGCACCCGCAAGGGCCGCGCCGCCACCATCCCCGGCCTCGGCGCCTTCCTCCCCGGCCCCGGCGACCTCTCGTTCGAAAGCGCTTCCTCCCCCCGCAAGCCCAAGGCCCGCTAATGCCGCTCCCCGCCACCCTCAGCCGCCAACTCGCCCGCATTGTCCGCCAGTGCCTCGCCGAAGGCGCCCGCGTCGAAATCGACGGACTCGGTTCCTTCGAACGCGGACCTCGCCGCCGCATCCAGTTCACTCCCGCCCACCGTCCCCGCGTCTTCCTCGCCTACGCCGCCGAAGACCTCGACACCGTCCTCAAACTCCACGACGCCCTCGCCCACCACGGCTTCGACCCCTGGCTCGACCGCAAAAAACTCCTCGCCGGCCAAAACTGGCCCCGCGCCATCGAAAGCGCCATCGAATCCTCCGACTACTTCCTCGCCTGCTTCAGCCGCCGCTCGGTCCGCAAACGCGGCACCTTCCAAACCGAACTCCGCTTCGCCCTCGAATGCGCCTCCCGCGTCCCGCAGGACGATATCTTCGTCATCCCCCTCCGCCTGGATAACTGCGAACTCCCCGCCTCCATGACCCGCCGCCTCCAGTACCTCAACCTCTTCCCCAACTTCGATTCCGGCATCCGCCGCCTCGTCCGCGCCCTCCGCCACCAGGAATCCCGGCGCGCTCGCGGCTGATTCACCGCAACATCTGCTCACAAACCCCCACCACCCGCTCCACACTTACGTCCTTCATCTCCGTCACCACTTCCACGCGCCCTCGCCCGCGCGGAGCCCACACCCGCGCATCCGTCGGCCCGAACAACGCCACCACCGGCGCGCCCACAGCCGCCGCCAGGTGGCTCACCCCGGAGTCGTTTCCCACATACAGCCGCGCTCCCGCAAGCCGCCGCGCCAAATCCTCCAACTCCATCGGACCAATCGCTTCCTCGAGCGCCGGATCCTCCTCGCCCCGCACCCAATGCACCGGCCCCGGCAGCCTCGCCGCCAGCGCCCGGAACTTCTCAAGCGGCCAGTTCTTCTTCGCGCTCCCCGAAAACGGATGAATGTAAACGCCGCCCGCCCCTTCGCGCTCCACCTCGATCCCTGGAACCGCCGGCGGCTCGCCTCCCACCTGCTTCAGAAAAAAATCCGCCGCGTGCGTCTCTCCTTCGCGCGGAGGCAGCGCTTCGAGAAACCGGAACGGCAGCCCATACCGCGCCACACCCTCGCGAAACTGCCCTCGGTTGGCTCCGTACCACGAAACAATTTCGTCAAACGCTTGTAGCCGCTCCACCACCGCGCGCGGCGCCTCGCTCCCGATCTCCACCAGGTCCAAACCCGTCGAGGAAATCGCCCGCGCCGGAGCAATGCGCGCCAGCAACCGAACCACCGCCGCCGGAGCCCAGATCTCCGCCTCCGCCTCCCGCGCCAGAAACTCGAGCGCCGGCGCGCACAGCAGGCAGTCCCCAATCCCTCCCGGCCGGATCAGCAGCCGCTTCAATTGGTCGCGTCGAAAGACAGCCGGATGGGAACCACTTTCGGCGGCAGGCACTCTCTGTCGTTACAGGCCTGGTATCGCAGCTTGCCGCTCATCATGCCCATGTCGGCCACATTTGCCGGCGCGCGGAGCGTCGCCACGATCTCGAACGAGCCCGAAAATATCGCCACGGGCTTGTCGGAAAACGCGAGCTTCACGCGCTGCGGCGTAGGAAACCGCGTCCCCACCGGCTCCAGCACCGGTTTGTCCCAGCTCAGCCGCAGAGGAATCAGGTACGGGTCGTCCGGCGCGTTGCTGTTCACGTGATAGCCCGGCGCCACCTTCACGCTCAGCTTCACGTCCACCGTCTGCCTGCGATGCACATGCAGCCGCGCCACCGGAGCCACCGTAAGCGCCCCGCCCGGTACGCTATCTTGCGCCGCCAGCGGTGAAAAAAGCAGGCACGCCGGCAAAAGGAGCGCGCAGATCGGCCCGCGCGTCCAGCAGTTGGAGAATCTGTTTCTTGAACTCATCCTTGGAAACCAGTCCCTGGTGCATCGCCGCAATCCGCCCCGAACGGTCGATCAAAAACGTCGTCGGCATCGCATCCACGCCGCCATACAGCCCGGCCACCTGGTCGTTGCCCAGCAGAATCCGGTAGTTGATCTTGTGCTGTTCCACGTACGGCCGCACCACGCTCCATCCATCGTCATCCATCGAAACGCCCAGCACCACCAGCCCCCGCGGCTTCAGCTCCTGCTCGAATTCCATGAACCACGGAATCTCGATCTTGCACGGACCGCACCAGGTGGCCCAGAAATCCAACACCACCACCTTGCCGCGATAGCTCGAAAGTTTCACTTTCTGGCCGTGTGAATCCTCGAGCGTGAAATCCGGCGCCGCCTTGCGCTGCGCGGCCGGCTTCACTCCGTTTTCCGCGGCCTCGGCCTTCGTGCCGAAACTCGAGCACGCGCCCAGGCACAGCGCCAGTGCGGGCACAATCCACAAAGAACGGGTACAACGAAGGGCGGCAGGCATTTCTATCCCGATTATATCGGGATCGCCCGCCCGGCTACCCAGGCGCGAAACCACTCGGCCCGCAGCTCGCGGTGCCGCCGCGCCAGCGTCACTTCTTCATGCCGCCGCAGCCCTCCGAAAAACCACGCCGCTGAATCGCAGAAGCTCTCGCACAGGTAATCCCGCCACGCCCGCTCGTTGCCTTCCTCCAGTCCCCGCTTCCGCACCTCCGCCGACCACCCCAGCTCTCCCCGCGCCCGCGCCGCCATCTCCCCTTCGAGCAGTTCCTCGTACGACCGCCGCGCCGGATTCCCCAGCCGCGCCCACGCAAAGTGAAACAACTCGTGCAGCAGAACCCGCGTCAACTCCGCCCGCGAGCCCCGCAGCGCCGAATCGAGCACTATCCGCCGCTCGCGCAGAAACGAGGCCGCATGTACCGGCTGCCCCGGCTCGCACGCGCCCGAGTGTAGCCGCCCGCGCGAGGCGTGCAGCGAGGGAAGAAAGGAAATCTGAATCGGGTCCCCGTTGAGTGGAGGCAGGGACCGCTTCAACGCCGCCAGCAGCGGCTTATCGCGGAGGGTGGCCCGCAAAAAACTGCGGGTCCTTGACGTCGACCGTGTAACGCTTCTCAATGCCCTTCACCCACTGGTTAAAGTGGTCCTGCTTCAACTGCTCGAAAACTTTCGGCTGCACGTCGTTGAACGACTGCTTGTCCAGCTTCGTCAGCTTGAACAAATAATATCCGTTCGGCTGCCGCACCGGTTCGCTCACTTCCCCCTCCTTCAGCGCGAACACCGTGTTCTTGATCACCTCCGGATACGGACTCACCCGCGTAATGATGCCGAAATCCCCGCCCTTGGCCGCCGAAGCCTTGTCCTCACTGTTCTCTGCCGCCAGCTTCGAAAAATCCGCTCCGGCCAGAATCTGCTTCCGCAGATCTTCGATCTTCGCCTTCGCTCCCGCTTCGTCGAGCGACTTCCCCGCCTCCTTTAGCGCCCCCGAAACGAACGAGATGTAAATCACCTTCACGTGCGCCTGCTCGTACTGCGCCGCGTGCTCGTTGTAGTATGCCTGCTGCTCGTCGTAGGTCGGCTGATACGTGTTGCGGTAGTTGTTCAGCTCCGCCTGCGACAGCAAATTCAGCCGCGTGTACTCGAAGTCCTGCTGAAACTCCTTCTCCTTGTCCAGGTTGTGGAACTGCGCCTGGTCCGCCAGGTACTGCATCATGAAAATGAAGTTCAGCGCCCGCGTCGGATTCTGTGCAAACGCCGACCGGATCTGCGGCGGAAACTTGTCCACCAGTGCCCGCACCTCACCCGCCGTGTAATCCTTCCCGTCAATCGTCGCCACCACCTTGTTGTCCGGAGTCACCGGCCCCGCGGCCGCCGCCGCAGGCGCCCCAGGCTTGGCAGGTGTCGAAGGAGCGGCGGGCTGCGCCGTCTGCGCCACCGCAACGAACGAACAAAAGAACGGAATCAACAAAATATGTCGCATGGGAATCGGGAAAAAATACGGAAGCAGCTTCAGTTTACCATCGCCGCGCCGCTAACTTAGTCCACTCGTTCCCGTCATCGAAACCCGCGTCCGCAAGCTCGCCCATAACCCGGTCACCGCCTCGCGTCCACCAAAATCTCCCGTTACCTCAACCACTTCCAACCCGCCCCCGCCCCCGCGCCCAGCTCAGCTTACCCCCTGCTACACCGGAATCAAGCCCGGGCCCCTATGCCTCCACGACGCAACAATCGACCAAACCCCCACGCCGGAAACACGGGGCGCCGCGGCCCCCGCCCCGCCTCGTGCGTCATCCCTGCGTCATTCTGCCAACTTACTAAATCCAAAACCACTTCCACCCCTCCATGACGCACGGCCCCGCTTTCCTCGCACGCGCTGTCACGCCTTTTCCGCGCGCGCCCCGCAAGGCCATCCCCACCACCCCCTGTCCCAACCCGCTTCCTGCGGTGATAAAATGCCCGCAAGTTTTTATACCGGCATTTCCGCGAGCCCGCAAACCGCGCAATGCCAACTCATTATTTATAGGAGGCGCCATGTTCCGTCTCGACGCTGATCGCGCCGTTGAGTTCTGCGACGGTCTCCGCCGCCGCGATTTCCTCCACGCCGGTTCGCTCTCCCTTCTTGGCCTCGGCCTCACGCAAATGGCCGGCCTCAACGCCCTCGGCGCCGTCGACCCCAACAAGAAGGATGTCAACTGCATCCTCCTCATGCTCGTCGGCGGACCCAGCCAACTCGACACCTGGGACATGAAGCCCAACGCCCCGGTCGAAATTCGCGGCCCGTATAAGCCGATAAAAACCAACGTCCCGGGCATCGAAATCTCCGAAAATTTCCCGCGCATGGCGAAACACGCCGACAAATACGCGCTCATCCGAAGCTGCTATCACACCGCCGCCGCCGTCCACGACACCGGCCACCAGATGATGCAGACCGGACGCCTCTTCCAGGGCGGTGTCGAATACCCCCACGTCGGCTGCGTCCTCTCCAAAGTCAAAGGCCCTCGCGGCGACGTCCCCTCCCACGTCCTGCTTCCCCACCCCATCGGCAACACCGGCGGCAATATGCCCCACGGCCAGACCGCCGGCTTCCTCGGCAAAACTTTCGACCCCTTCGTCCTCAACGCCGACCCCTCCGACCCCAACTTCCGCGTCCCGGACCTGCTCCCTCCCGACTACCTCAGCGCCCTCCGCGTCGACCGCCGCCGCGACTGGCACGCCATGGTTGACTCCTCAGTCAGCCGCTTTGAAACGAGTCAGGACGCGCGCCTCCTCGATTCCACCTTCCACCAGGCCTACACGCTCATGTCGTCGAAGAAAGCCCGCGCCGCCTTCGCCCTCCACGACGAACCCGAAGACGTCCGCAATCGCTACGGCGAAAACCGTTTCGGACAGGGCTGCCTCCTCGCCCGCCGCCTCATCGAAGCCGGCGTCCGCTTCGTCACCGTCAACATGTTCGAAACCGTCTTCGACGAAATCACCTGGGACATCCACGGCTCCAAACCCTTCAGCCCCATCTCCTGCTACAAGGACCTCGTCGGACCCATGTTCGACATGGCGTATAGCTCGCTCCTCTCCGACCTCCACGACCGCGGCCTCCTCGATAACACCCTCGTCCTCGCCTTCGGCGAGTTCGGCCGCACGCCCAAGGTCAACCCCGCCGGCGGTCGCGACCACTGGCCCCAATGCTGGACCGTCCTCATGGCCGGCGGCGGCGTGAAAGGGGGCCAAATCGTCGGCGCCTCCGATGATCTCGGCGGCTCGCCCAAGGACCGCCCCGTCAACCCCGGCGAAATCGCAGCCACCGTCTTCCACTCCCTCGGCATCGACCTTCATACCGAACTCACCGGCGCCCAGGGCCGTCCCATCCCCGTCGTCGAACGCGGCACCGAGCCGATCCACGAGCTATTCGCATGAACCGCCTCGCCCTCGTCTTCCTCGCCGCCTCCCTGGCCTCGGCCGCGCCCACGCTCGCCGTCCTGCCATCCCACATCACCCTCAACGGACCGCAAGCCCGCGAGTCCCTCATCGCCGAGGAATCCTCCGACGGGCTAAATAAGGACCTCACCCGTCAAACCCAGTGGTCCTCCTCCGCCCCGCAGGTCGCCGCCGTCAGCGCCACCGGCGAAGTCACTCCGGTCAGCGACGGCGACGCCGTCATCACCGCCCACGCTGCCGGCCTCACCGCCTCCGTCACCGTCCACATCGTCCACTCCCACGTGCCCTACACCTGGAGCTTCCAGAATGACGTCATCCCGGTGATGAGCAAGGTCGGCTGCAACCAGGGCGCCTGCCACGGAGCCCTCGCCGGCAAAAACGGCTTCAAGCTTACCCTCCGCGGCTACGACCCCCTCACGGATTACTACACGCTTACCCGCGAATCCGTCGCCCGCCGCGTCTCGCTCGAAGACCCCGCCTCCAGCCTCATCCTTCTGAAGCCCACCGCCACCATCCCTCACGGCGGCGGCCGCCGCTTCTCGCCCACATCGCTTGAATACAAAATCATCTCCGGCTGGATCGCCGAGGGCGCCCCGCCGCCCAGCCCCACTGAGCCCACCGTCACCGGACTCGAAGTCTTCCCCGCTGCTGCCACGCTCGCCCCCGGCGACCACCAGCAGTTAGTCGTCCGCGCCACTTACTCCAACGGCGAA
>JAKAJI010000153.1 GCA_021813825.1 Acidobacteriota bacterium
ACCTCATCGACTCGACTTACTCTTAAACCTGACTTACTAACTCCAACTTATGAATTCCTTCCCCGCATTTGATCTCAACGGCCAAATCGCCCTCGTCACCGGCGCCGCCCGCGGTCTCGGCCGCGCCATCTCCCTCGCCCTCGCGCACGCCGGCGCCGACGTCGCCCTCGGCCTTCGCGATATCCACGCCGATGCCGGCCTTCCCGCCGAAATCCAGGCGCTCGGTCGCCGCGTCCTTCCCCTCCAGATGGACGTCGCGCACCTCGATCAGATCCGCCGCGCCGTGGACGATACCGTCGCCCACTTCGGCCGCCTCGATATCCTCGTCAACAACGCCGGCGTCGCCCCGGAAAACCTCGCCGAAAACGTCGTCGAGTCCGACTACGATCTCACCCTCGCCGTAAACTTGAAGGGAACTTTCTTCACCAGCCAGGCCGCCGGCCGCGTGATGATCCGCCAGAACTTCGGGCGCATCATCAACGTCAGTTCCCAGGCCGGCTTTGTTGCTCTGCCCACCGAATCGATCTACTGCGCCACCAAAGCCGCCATCAACCACCTCACCCGCTGCCTCGCCGTCGAGTGGGGCAAATACAACATCACCGTCAATGCCGTCGCCCCGACCTTCATCGAAACCCCCGGCACCGACGAGTACCTTGCCGACCCCGCGCACCGCGCCGACGTCATCGAGCGCATCGCCGCGCTTCACCGCATCGGCAAGCCCATGGACGTGGCCGGCTCCGTCGTCTTCCTCGCCTCCCCGGCCGCGTCGCTCATCACCGGTCACACCCTCTTGATCGACGGCGGCTGGACCGCGCGCTAAGCCAAGCCGCCCTCTCGCGCCACCTTCAGCGCCTCGATCGCCGCGCCGCGCGCGCCCGCTGTGTCCCCGTTCGGCATGATGTGAATCGGAATGTCGGCCTGCTCGACCCGCTGCGGCGGCATCCCGGCGCGAATCTCGCTCACAAACCAGTCCTGAAATTCCTTTCCTGTCTCGATCGCCCCGCCGCCGACAATCAACGCGTCCGGGTCGAACGTGTTCACCATCTCATCGAAGAACAAACCCAGCGCACGCGCCTGCACGCGGAAAATCTCCCGGCACATCTCGTCGCCCCGCTCGGCCATCCCGCGCACCCGCTTCGCCGCCTGGTGCAAATCGCCCTTGCCCAACTCGTGCCCCGGGTACTTTGGCAGAAAATACGGCAGCAGTGTTTTCTCAATCGCCGTCAGCGAACAAACCGACTCGAGATCTCCCCGCCGGCCGCAGTTGCAGTCGGGCTTCATCCCCTCCGTCCCCGGAATGCTCTGGTACGGCACCAGGACATGACCCAGTTCCCCGCCGAACCCCTTCCGCCCCTTCACCACATTGCCCTCGATGATCACCCCTCCGCCCAACCCGGTCCCGATGATCGCCGAAATCGAAGTCGCCTCCCGGCTTGTCCCGAACAGCACATAATGGCCCCACAGCGCACCCGCGTTGCCGTCGTTCAGGTAAATCACCGGCTTGCCCAGTTTCTCCGCCAGCCCCGCGCGGATGTCGAATCCCGCCCAGTCCTTGTGTACGAAGTTCGTCGAACCCTCCGCGCTCAGCACCCCCGTCGCGCTCGCTGGCCCCGGCGTGTCCAGGCCAACCACCGTCACCTCGCTCGTCTTCACCCCCGCCCGAGCCGCCGCGATTTCCAGGCCCTCCATGATCTGATTCAGACAGACCTGCGGACCCTCCCGCGACCGTGCCGGATGCTCGCACAGCCCCTCGATCAGAAACTTCTCTTCCTCGGTAATCAGTGTGTAGTTGACGGCGTTCCCGCCCAGGTCGACTCCCGCGACGATGTTCACATGGTCGATTATAGGGGAACCGGCGCGGAAAGCGGAGCTACGATAGGCGTAGCCATGCGCCTCGCCATCCTCGCGCTTGTCTGCGCCGCTTGCGCCCAGGCCGCCGCGCCCGGCGCGTTTCATCTCGATTACGCCACCTTCCTCGGCGGCTCCATCGACGACCTCGCTTCCGCGATCGCCGTCGATTCGTCCGGCAACACTTACATAACCGGCGAAACCGATTCGCCCGACTTCCCCATCACCAACAAATCCTTCACGGTCCCATACTCCGTCCAAGGCTGCGTCTTCGTCGCCAAGGTCAACACGAACGCCTCAGGGATTGTCTGGTCCGTCTGCCTGCCCGCGGTGCACGCGAACGCCGTCGCCGTCGACGCAAACGGTGGCGTCTACTTACTAACCGACGGCGCAACCGTGACGCATCTTACCCCCGATGGAAGTAAGATCGTTTACTCGAAGAAACTTAACGCGTCAATTGCTTCCATGGCCGTCGATCCCGCCGGAGACCTCTACGCCGCCGGCAGCGCGCCAGCCGGCTTCCCCACCACACCCGGCGCCTTCCAGCCGGACTTCAGGTCCCAGGCTTGCCCCATCGGCCCGCCCATCGACCAACCTCCCTGCGCGAACGCGGTCGCCATCAAGCTGAATCCCAGCGGCAACACCGCCTATGCCACTTATCTCGGCGCCTCGGGCATCGATCAGGCCAACGCTGTCGCCGTGGACGCCCAAGGTAACGCCTGGCTCACCGGCAGCACCACCTCGCCCGACTTCCCCCTCACTTCCAACGCGCTTCAAACCACCTTCGGCGGCCTGAACTTCTCCGGTCCACTGCGCTTCGGAGACGCCTTCGTCGCCGAACTCGATCCCTCCGGGGCAAAACTTCTTTACTCGACCTATCTCGGCGGCCATGCCCCCGACGCAGGCTTCACCATCGCTGTCGATGCCGCCGGCTCGGCCTACGTTGCAGGCGTCACGCAGTCAACGGATTTCCCCACCACCCCCAACGCGTTCCAGCGCGCGTACCTCGGACCCACCGTCATCCCCAGCTATCTCGGTGACGGCTTCGTCGCCAAATTCAGCGCCTCGGGCGTGCTCATTTATTCCACTTACCTCGGCGGACCACAATCGCCCCCGCCCACCATCCTCCAAACCGACGCAGCAGGCCGCGCCTACGTGAACATAGCGCCAACCACCCCCACAATCCCTCACCCCACGCTGTCCATCCTCAACGCGGACGGCGCCTCGCTCGCAAATATGCTCGCCGTTCCCGGCCTCTTCACTCTCGACTCCCAAGGCGCTATCTACTTCGCCAACACCACCGAAGCTTACTTATTCTCCCCAACCGCGGGCGCCCTGCAAACCTCATTCGGCGGCGGAACCTTCGACGCCGACATCGTCAAAGCCGATTTTTCCGCCGTTCCGTCACCCTGGATTTCCACCATCGTCAACGCCGCCGGCATGCAAACCGGCACGCCGTCTTACTACCCTGTCTACGACCTCGCGCCCGGGGAACTTATCCTCATCGCCGGCTCCGGCTTCGACTCGGAAACGCGCGTCACCATCGACGGCGTCCCCGCACCCGTGCTCTCGCTCACCCCGAATCTCATCGAAGCAGCCGTCCCGTTTGAATCCTCTGGCGCTCAGGCGTCCATCACCGTCGACTCACCCGGCGAACCCCGCGCCCCCGCCATCATGAACCTCTACCCCGCCGTGCCGGGCATCTTCACTGCCGATGGAAGCGGTACCGGCCAGGCCGCGGCCCTCAATCAGGACGGAACGCCCAATTCGCCCGCCAATCCCGCCGCCCGCGGCTCCGTCGTTTCCCTCTTCCTCACCGGCGCCGGACAAATGACGCCCAGCCAACTGGACGGGTCGACGAACCCTCTTTCCCCACCTTTCCCCATACCCGTCCTTGGCGTCGGCTGCAACCTCGGGTCCGTCCTCTTCGCCGGCGCCGCTCCCGGCCTCGCCTCGGGCGTCCTTCAAGTAAACGTCCGTATTCGCGAAAGCACGATGCCCTCCAATTCCGTGCCACTATACATTTACATTGGAGATTATGTGAGCCAGTATCTTCCTGCGCCGGTCACGTTAGCCGTGGAATAAATTCTCGACGCCGCGAAAGGGCTGTGGCACACTGTCGAAAGAATGCTGTTCAACGAACGCCGGATTCGGCGGGCATTAAGCGTCATCCTGCCGTTTTGTAGCCTTTTTTGTCTTCTTTTCCCGTCCGCCGTCTCACAAAACGATCCCGACCACGAAGAAAGCAGCCACCAGCAGGACCGCTACGATTGGTTCCGCCGGATCCGCCAAGGCCGAGGCGGCCGCGTGGATGCCAAGGTGCGCCTGCGTGCCCTGAGCACAATGGAAAAGCGGCTCGGTGACCCGAATCCTGCCGCGTCTTCCTCCACCGGGACCCAATGGATGCTCATTGGCCCTCAGCCCGCGGATTTCCTCAGTTCCGGCCGCGTAACCGCCGTCGCCGTCGACCCCAACGACACGAACACCGTCTATCTCGGCGCGGCCGAAGGCGGCATATGGAAAACCACCGACGGCGGCTTGAACTGGACCCCACTTACCGATCAGCAAGCCTCCCTCGCCATCGGCTCCCTGGCCATCGACCCGAATAATTCCAGCAGCATCTACGCCGGCACCGGCGAGGGCAATTTCAATGTGGACGCCTACTACGGCGCGGGAGTGCTCAAGTCCACCGACGCAGGCAAGACCTGGACGATGACCCCGGGACCATTTGTGGGACTCCCCATCGCCGCCATCGCGGTTAGCCCGTCCAACGGTCAGGACGTCATGGCGGGATCGGTATTCAGTATCTATGTCTCTAACGACGGCGGGCAAACCTGGAGCGGCAACGGCTTCGTCCCAGGCGAAGTTACCTCGCTCGTCTACGACCCCACCAGTACCAACATCGCCTACGCTGCCGTGGGAGCCCCATTCAGCGGCTCCGCGGGCGTCTACCAAACCACCGACGGCGGCCAGACCTGGACCCCCGTGAACGGCACCGGAGCCACCGCCCTCCCGCTCACCAACGCAGGCCGCATCGCGCTGGCGATGGATCCCTCGTCTCCCAAGACGCTCTACGCCGGTCTCCAAAACGCATCCGGCACGACGAACCCCTTGCTCGGCGTGTACAAAACCACCGATGGTGGCCTCACCTGGAACCAGATCTCCTCCGTCGGCTACTGCTCGAAGCAATGCTGGTATAACAACGTCGTCGCGGTCAGCCCGACAAACCCAAGCCTGCTGGTCGGCGGTGGAGTATCGGCATCTTACTCCACCGATGGTGGAGTCACTTGGACTTCGCTACCTCCCTTCGGCAATGTGCACGTCGATCAACACGCCGTAGCCTTCTCGAAAGACGGTTCGACCGTCTATCTCGGCAACGACGGCGGCGTCTGGGTAAGTTCCACCTCCGCCATCAGCACCACCTCCTGGCGCCAGCTAAATACCACCCTCGCCATCACGCAGTTCTATCCCGGCGTCTCCACCAATCCAACCAACGCAAGCATCGCATTCGGAGGCTCGCAGGATAATAACGTCCTCAATTACACCGGCAACCTGAAATGGCACTCCGTAAACTGCGGCGACGGCGCCGCAACCGCGATTGACCCATCCAACCCGCAGAACGTTTACGTAAGCTGCGGCGGCTCGACTCCCGGCGGACAGGGCGGCCAACCGCATTCGGTCTATCGCTCGTCGACAGGTGGAACCGCCGGCACTTATGTCCCCTCCGACACCGGAATCTCCTCCACCGAGGGCGTCCCTTTCATCCCATACATGACCATCGACCCGTCGAACCCGCAAAACCTCTATTTCACCGGCAATCGCCACGTCTACCAGACCACCGACGGCGCCCAGAACTGGACCGCCATTTCGCCGGACGTCACCAACGGACATGACGGGCTCACCGCGCTCGCCGTCGCCCCATCGGACTCGAACACCGTTTACTCCGGTTCCGCCGACGGGCAGTTCGCCGCCACCACAAATGCCGGCACCGGCGGGAAATCTTCCTGGGCTCTGCTCGGCGCACTCCTGCCCGGAGGATCCGTAACTCACATCGAGGTCGATCCGAAAGCGAGCACGCGAGTCTATGCGACCGTCGGCGGCTCGGGCTCCGACCACGTATTTCGCAGTGACAGCGGAGGCCAAACCTGGACCGACATCAGCGGCAACCTTCCCGACGTCGTCGTCTCCGGCCTCGTCATCGATCCCGACTTAGCCAACACACTCTACATCGCCACCGACATCGGCGTCTTCTGGACCAACGACGCCGGCGCAAACTGGTCACCGCTTACAGGCAACATGCCTTATTCCGCCGTCCTATCGCTCGCCCTGCACGAACCCTCCCGCACCCTGCGCGCCGCCACGCACGGCCGGAGCATCTGGGACCTGAATGTCTCAACGAGCGGCCTGAACCTCATTCCCGAGGCTGCAAGCCTCGCCCCATCTTCCGCGGCCATGGGAGCCTCCGGCGTCACCCTCACCGTCTCGGGAGCCAACTTCGTCTCGGGCTCCGCCGTCCGCTGGAACGGTTCCAACCGCCCGACGACCTTCGTCAACGCGAATCAACTGAAAGCCACGCTGACCGCATCGGACCTGTCCGCGGACGGCTTCGCGGCCATCTCGGTCTCCTCCCCCGGCCCCGGCGGCGGCATCTCCCGCGACCTCTATTTCAAATCCGGGACCGAACCGGCGGTCTTCCCCACCGGCTTCCTCAACGGCGCCAGTTTCGCTCCCCTCGCCGTCACCGGCGCCGCGCCGGGAGCAATCGTCTCCCTCTTCGGCGCCGACCTCGCCGCCGCAAACACCATCGCCTCCTCCGCGCCGCTGCCCATCACGCTCGGCAACCTGTCCCTCTCATTGGGAGGCGTGAGCGTGCCGGAATTCTTCGTTTCCCCCGGCCAGGTAAACGTGCAAATCCCTTGGGAGGCGGGCAATAGCTCCAGCCTTACCGAGCCGCTCGTTGCCGGGTCCGGAACTTACAATGCCCAACCCGTCGATCTGCCCGTCGCCACTTTCAGCCCCGGCATCTTCACCGTCTCGCAAACCGGCAGCGGCCAGGGCACGGTAACCATCTCCTCCACGGGCCAACTGGCCGCGCCCGCCGGAGCCTACGGCAACTCCCGCCCAGCCAAGCGCGGCGAGTACATCACCATCTACTGCACCGGTCTCGGCGCGGTCGACCACCAGCCGCTCTCCGGACATCCCACGCCTTCCTCGCCGCTCGCCAATACCACCACCGTCCCCGAAGTGATCCTCGGCACAATGAACTTGAAGCCAAGCTTCTCGGGCCTCGCCCCCGGATTCGTCGGCCTGAATCAAGTCAACGTCCAGGTGCCCTCGAATGCGCCTGTGGGCAACGCAATTTCCCTCACCCTGGTCATGTCGGACGGCTTCACCAACTCCGTCTCCAATACCGTCACGCTCGCAATTCAGTAACCGGAAACCCCAACTTACTTCCGCTCCAGTATCAACGCCGCCTGCAACATCGCCCGCGCGTAAGCCATGTCGTAAACCATCCCCGTGTACCCTCCGCCGCCCGGGTATTGGTTGCGTATCCCCACCTTCCGGTCATAATCGAGAGCCCGTTCGTGCTCGGGATAGATCAAATGCGTGTACTTCACCCGCACTAACTCCCGCATCACCGCGAGCATATCGTTCTCGCCCTCGTCGATGAACACTTCCGTGTAGTTGTTGTAAGGCTCTTTCACCCGCACATTCCGGAAATGAACGTGGTTGATCCGGTCCCTCGTGCCGAAGTACCGGCACACCTCCACCGGGTCGTGCCCCATCTCCCGCGTCACGCCGCAATCGAACGTAATTCCATTGCTCGGGCTGTTGACAATCGAAATCAGGTGCTTCCACCCCTCCACCGTCCCCATGATCTGCCCCGAACCCCGGCTGATCGCCACCGGAGGATCGTTCGGATGCAGCGCAAGCCGGACGTTTGCAGCCTCGCACGTCGGAATCACCGCCTTCAAAAAATAACTGATGTTCGCCCACATCTCATCGAGCGTATGCGTGCCCTCTTGCGGCAGCGGTGGCAAGCCCTTCACCTTGTCCGCGTCGAACCCCGTCAGCCCCGCGCCGCCCCGGCCCTCGACCGCGTAATAGCCTTCAATCGCCCGATGCGCGTAGAAGTTGTACTCCACCACCGGCAGCCCCGCCTTGCCCGCCGCGCGCACCGACGCTTTGAACTTCTCGATCTCCTCGTCCCGCCCCGGCCTCCCATAGAGCGTGTTCGGAAACCCTCCGATCATGAGGTTGCCCAACGCAAGCCCGCCCGTCTTGAGCCGGTCCATCACCGTCCGCAGCCACTGCTCCTCCCACGGCATCCTCGGCCCCCCGCTCAGCACGTGGTTCACGCCGATCTGCTTCACCTCGCGCATCGCTTCGTCGGTCACGTCGCCGCCCCGAAGCGAAATCGGCGCGCTGATCTTCGGCGTATCCGGACCCTCCTGCGGCATCCCCGGACCGGGCTTCCAGTTTGGATCGGCAGCGGCCTCGGCGCCGCCGGGCACGAGCGCGGCGGCCGCCAATGAAGCCAGCGCTTGTCTGCGGGACACAGTCGTGATGTTCATGCGTCGAGATGTTATCAGAACTAGCCGCCCCTGGCTGCGCTACTGCGCGGCCGGAACAGCAGCAGATCCAGGCTGAACGTCACCCGCGAGGCTTCCGTTACCCGCGGCCGCAGCGGCCGGTAGATCGCCAGCAGAACATCGCGCACCGCGGCGTCATCGAGCGGCACCGTCGTCGCCGCCCGAGTCTGCGCCGCAAGCTCGAAGTCCGAACCGAAATCCGCAATCGTACGCACCGTGCGGTCCCGCCCCGTGCCGCGAAGCTCAATCAAATCATCCGGCGCCGGAACCGCCACCAGCAGCCGCCCGTTCTCCCGCAGCACCCGCCGGAACTCCCCCGCGTTCTGCCGCGCCGTAATCGACATCACCGCCGAAAACGAACCGTCCGTGTAAGGAATGAGCCGGTCCGCATTGCCCACGATCCACTCGCAGCCCGAATACCGCCGCGCCGCCGCCTGAATCGCCGGAACGGAAATGTCGATCCCGTGCCCCTCGCCGCCGCACCGCTCGACAAGCGACCCAAGGTAAAACCCATCCCCACAGCCCGCATCCAGAACCACGTCTTCCTTCACCAGCCCAAGAAGCCCGGCGATCCCCTCGAGCAGCGGCCCCGTCGCGCCCAGATCATGAAGCCGCCGCCGCGCCGCGACAGCCTCCGCGCTATCCCCCGGATTCCGCGACCGCCGGTCCTGCGGCTGAAGCAGGTTAATATACCCACTCCGCGCGATGTCAAAGGAGTGCTTCCGTTCGCACACCAAGCTCCGCTCCTGCCTCAGCAAAGGCAAGTGGCACCCGCGAACCGGACACAGAAGCATAGCGTCGAGTGTAGCCGAGGCGCGCACCGTTCGCGTTCATAAAGAAGCCGTAAATCGCAATGGAAAAATTAGCTCCTCTTTATGAGTTCCTTACGCCCCGCACTCCAGACTGAAATCAGGACGGAGCGCACGAGGAGCCAGTCATGACCACCACACCGATCGGCATCGAAACCTGGTACGGGGAAACCCCCCGGAGCGACGCGTCTTACCCGGACGGCGAAATTCGCATCACCGTGGTCTTCACCACCCCCAAAGGCACGCAGGCCGCGCTCCGAAAGGCCGGTTCTCTCGCAAAAGGCCTCGGAGCGCGCATCCGCCTCGTCTCCGCCTTCGAAGTCCCGATCCCCTTTCCGCTCGACAAGCCGCCCGTGCTCCTCGAGGTTCTCGAGCAAAGGCATGTGAACATGGTGAAGGACTCGGGTGTCGATGCCGAGGAAGTGGAGATCGATCTGTTCCTGTGCCCGGATCAAAAGGCTTGTCTGCAAGACGCTTTGAAGGAGAATTCCCTCGTTGTGGTCGGTGGCCGGCCCAGACGCTGGTGGAACCGCGCCAGGACCATCGAGCGCTGGCTCAGCCGTATGGGCAAACAAGTCGTCTTCGTAACCGAATGAGCCGCGGTCAGCCGATTCTGCCGGCCCTCATCCTCCTGACCGCGGCCAACGCATTCGCGCAATCCCCGCCCGCTCCCCTGCCCACGCCCAGCATGGCCGGCCCTCTGCAGTCCGCTCCCCCCAACACGTTCAACGCCGGCCCGCTGGGAACTCTCGAAATCGATGGCATTGTAAGTGGCTTAGGTCTTATCCAAAGCAACCCCGCGCCGGGCAACGGAACCGGTGAGGCCGCGTTGAGCAACGGCGAAATCTTCCTGCAGAAAACCGATGGCTGGTTCCAGTTCTATCTCCAGGCCGGCGTCTACGACCTTCCCATGCTGGGGATGCCGCTTCTAAGTAATGGCAAGACCCTCACGGATCTGTTCGGCCCCGTTCCGGTTGGCTACATCAAGCTCGCGCCACGGAAAGACTTCTCCGTGCTCATCGGCCTTCTCCCCTCCCTCATCGGGGCGGAGTCCACGTTTACCTTTCAGAACATGAACATCGAGCGCGGGCTGCTGTGGAACCAGGAGAACAACGTGAATCGCGGGGTGCAGGTGAACGAGGCCATCGGCCGCCTGAGCGCGTCTCTAAGCTGGAACGACGGCTTCTACTCGAACCGCTACTCCTGGCTCAGCGGCAGCCTGACCTACGCCTTCAACGCCGCGAATTCTCTGGCCATCACCGCCGGCGGGAATCTCGGCGCCACCGCCTTCCGTAACCTCGCAACCCCCGTCCAGAACAACGGCAGCATTTACGATGTCATTTACACGTACAGTAAAAGCCACTGGGTCGTGCAGCCG
>JAKAJI010000154.1 GCA_021813825.1 Acidobacteriota bacterium
CCGGACGGATCCGTCCTGCTTGAGTTCGCCGTCGAGGAAAGTCTGGACGCGGAGCGAGGGGAAATCGACCTCGTCGCGGCCGGCAAGGTAAGGGCCAACGGCGCAGAAGGTGTCAAAGCCCTTGCCGCGCGTCCACTGGCCGTCTTTTTTCTGCAGGTCGCGGGCGGTGACGTCGTTGACGCAAGTGAAGCCGCGGATGAAGTCCCAGGCGCCGGCGGCCTTGACATGGCGGGCGCGCTTACCGATGACGATGCCAAGCTCGCCTTCAAAATCGACGCGCTGGGAGAGGGTGGGGTAAACGATCGCGTCGCCGTGGGCGATGAGCGAGGTGGTGGGCTTGAGGAAGATGAGCGGTTCGGTGGGAACGGCGTTGCCGAGTTCTTTGGCGTGCTCGGAATAGTTGCGGCCGACGCAGACGATTTTCGTAGGGGAGCAGGGTGGCAGCAGGCGCGCGCCGGGAGGGAGATCCGAGACGTTGGTGGTGTGAACGTCGGGGTGATAGTCCGCGCGCCAGGGTTCTACTTTTGGGGAAACGGAGTAGCGAACGGTGGGCATAGGTACGAAACGGCCAGTATAGCGGCTTCGAGAGGGGTGTTAGTGAACGTCGTCGCGCCAGGCGTCGCTGAGAACTCCGCGAACGGCGGCCGAGGCCGAAGCGGAGGCGCGGCCCCACGCGCTGGTTTGCCAGTTGGAGATCTGGCGCTCGGAGGGGAACCAGGAAGGCAGGGCGAAGAGGAAGTGCTGGGCCAGGGCGGCGACATAGGGTTCATAGAGGTCGCGGAGTTTCTGGAGGCGGGCGGCCGAATCGTCGCACCAGCGGACGGGAGCGCCGGAGGCGGAGAGCATTTCGCGAAGGCGAGTGAGGTCATCGGGGCCGAGGCGTGGCGGCACGCTCACGACCGGGGAGGCACGGAAGGTCTGGGCGAGGTCGACGGCGGCGTGGCGGGCGAGGGCGAAGGTGTGGCTGGCCTGCCAGTTGGGGACGTCGACGATCCCGGCCAGGACGAGGGCGGATGCGTCGAGGACGGCGGTGATGGAGCCGAGCCAGGACTGGTTGTCGTGCTGGGAGCGGTAGTAGCTCAGAACCGGGTAGGAGAGGTGACTTTCAAGAAGATCCGCGGCCCAGCGTTCCCAGTCGGCGAAAAAGCTGTCGAGGACCGGCAGGGCGTTCTTCTGCGCATGGCGCCGGATGAGTTCGACAGCGCTGGGCGGAGAACCGGCGCGGGTGTCGAGCATGGTGATGACGGCCTCGCGGCGGGAGAAGGCGGAGTAGATGACGGGCAGGTAGCCGATGACGACGGCGAGGAAGGCGAAGCCCATGCCCGCCTCCAGGATGGACAGCAGGCGCGCGATGGCGCCGCGAGGGGTGAAGTCGCCGTAGCCGAGGGTGAAAAACGTGACTCCGCTGTAGTAGAAATCCGAGACGAGATTCACCGCTCCGTCGAGGGAAACGATGCGGGAACCGGAGGCCCATTCGACAAGGGCGAACGCGGCGATGAGGCCAGCGGCCCAGGCCCCGAGCAGAAGCAGCAGCGAGAGGGGGCCGAAGACGCTCAAGAACGCCTCGCGGCGCTTCAAATGGCGAATGTGGGTGGCCACGGCTGACCACAACCGCCAGGTAGTCGTGTAGAACAGGCGCGAAAGCCGCCAGCGGCGGGTGGCGCGGCGAGGAAGGACGATGGCTTCGAAGGCGTCAACCAGGACGAGCAGGAGGAGGCCGAGGCCGAGCAATCCGATTGCGGCGCGGATGGCCGTCTCTGGCGGAAGCACGAGGCTCATGGCGGTTAGATGCCTGTGGGGGCGGGCGGGAATCGTCTGTCTTTGGGTGGAACGCAGCGGGGGTCCGGGTGTGGTAAATTCTTGCCCCAGGGGGGGACCCGTGAAAGCATCCATTTTGGCGATGGCGGCGATGGCGGCGATGGTTTGCCTGGCGCAGGAGCAGTCCGGGACGGACGCGGTTGTGCAGGCCTACAACAAGTTGAAGGCGGCGGAGGCCGCCAAGGATCCGGCGGGTATCAAGCAGTGGGCCGCGGAAACGTCGCGGCTGGCGCGGGAGGCGGTGAAAAACGCCAAGGATGACGAGGACGGCAAGAAGCAGGCCGACTATGCACGCCAGGTGGACATCTACACGGAGTATTCGCTGATGGCGGCGGCGATTCAGGCCAAGGATCCCAAGGACACGGTAGCGCTGGTGGACCAGTTGCGCCTGCAGAACTCCAAGAGCCAGTACATGACCGAAGCGGCCGGGCCTTACTTGAACGCGTTACGGCAGACGAGCGGCGCGGAGAAGGCGGGAGAGGCGGCGACGGAGATTCTGAAGGATGTTCCGGACAACGAGGACGCGCTGCTCATGGCCGCTGACTTAAGCCAGAGCCGGAAAGAGCCCGATAAGATGCTGGATTACGCCACGCGCCTGGTGCAGGTTTTGCAGACGAAAGCGGCCCCCGCCGGGGTACCCGCGGCGGAATGGGAGAAGCAGAAGAACACGAAGCTGGGCTTGGGCTATTGGTACCAGGGCCTCGGCTACAACAGCCAGGAGAAATTCGCCGAGGCCGACAAGGCGCTGCGCCAGGCGGTTCCTCTGCTGCCGGCAGGAAGTTCGGTGCTGGGCGTGGGGCTGTTCAACCTGGGTCTGGCGGACTACAAACTGGCAAAAGCCACGAAGGGGAAGCCGAACCGGGCGATGCTCGAGGATGCGCTGAAGTATTCCCAGGAGTCTGCGGCGATCAAAAGCCCGTCGCAGGGGCAGGCGGCGGAGAATGCCAAGGCGATCAAGGGCGAACTAGGTGCGCCCGCGCGGCGGAAGCGCTGAGCGGGAGGGGAGGACGGTTGACCGGCGGCTGGCTAGAATGGAACATGTCTGTTTACCAGGAACGGCAGAGCGAACTGGAGCGGTATGAGTTTTCGATGGGCGTCGAACGCGGACGGTTGGCGGTGACGCTGGACCTGCTCACGGATGCGCTGGTGTTGGTGGGGCAGCATGGGGTATATTGCCAAAGTGCGCGCCAGCCCGGCAGGCCGGCGATGGACATCCAGTTGATTTCAAAGTGCCTTACGGACGCCAAGGAACTGGTGGCCGGGGTGATGGAGAAGCTGAAGAAGGGAGGGCGTGAGGAAGCGACGGCCGGCTGATGCGTCTCCGGCGACACCTTCTGCCGACGGCCGCATCTATACCGTTAGAATATGCCGGGCAACCAAAGCGCAGTTTCGGGCGATTCCTCAAGCCATCAATGGGTTATACTGGGGAAAGCTCGCTCGTTTGAGCGTCGGGTCTTGATGCGTCCTTTTTTACTGCGCTGCACGTTGATTGCAAGCATGTCGGTAGCCGCGGCAGGATTTCTGGGCCGCGCCTCTGAGGTTTCCGGTTCGCCGGATCCGAGTGTATCGGTCCACCGGAGCGATACAGACGCGCAGATTTTGAGCCGCTACTTCGCGGCCGCCAAGCAGCAATCGGAAGCCATGCGCGGGATGACAATGGAAGTGGACATCGACGCCGAGTTGCCAAAACTGAAAAAACAGGGAAAGTTACACGCGCTCCGTAACATTTCCAAGGTTGGCAAGGTCACATACCACATGCTTGGCTTTAGCGGCGATAACACGATCAAGCGGGACGTGATCGCGCGTTATCTGACGGCCGAGGTGCAGGCGCAGGGCTCGCAAACGAACCTGGGGATCAATCCGGATAACTACAAGTTCAAGTTCAAGGGACTGGAGTCGACGGATGGCCGGTCCGTTTACGTGTTTCACCTGACACCCCGTCACAAGCGGGTGGGTCTGTTCAAGGGGGAGTTGTGGCTGGATCCGGACACCTGTATGCCGGTTCGCGAGTCGGGCCGCTTTGTGAAATCGCCCTCGGTATTTTTTAAGAAGATGGTGTTTGTGCGCGAGTACACGATAGCGGATGGGGTGGCGGTGCCTCATCACATCGAGTCGCGCGTGGACACCCGCATCATCGGGCCGGTCGAGTTGAGCATCAATTTCACCAACCCGGCCAAAACCGTGGACGCGGAGGAAAGCGCGGCCTCAGGCGACGAGTAAGCAATGATTACCTATTCTGTCCGGAGACTGCATGCGAACATTGTTCCTCAACCCTCCATCGTTTGAGGGTTTCGACGGCGGCGCTGGTTCGCGCTGGCCTGCCTCGCGCGAGATCGAATCCTACTGGTATCCGGTATGGCTGTGCTATCCGGCCGGCATGCTACCGGATAGCAAGGTAGTTGACGCGCCGCCGCACAAGATCTCGATCGAGCAGACGGTCGCGATGGCGGATGATTTCGAACTGCTCGTTCTCTACACGTCGACGCCGGGCTTCGACGTGGATGTACGCATCGCGGAGATGATGAGGGACCGGAATCCGAAGATGAAGGTCGCCTTTGTCGGTCCGCCGGTGACGGTCGAGCCCGAAAAGGCGTTCCGCGAATCCACGGCGATCGACTTCATCGTCCGTAAGGAATTCGACCATCAGATCGCCGGGTTCGCGCAGGGCAAACCGCTCGAGGAGTTGCCGGGCGTGAGCTTCCGCAAGAACGGTTCGATCGTGCACAACCCGGATGGCGGCGTGATCGAGAACCTCGACGAGTTGCCGTGGGTGACCAAGGTGTACGAGCGGGATCTCGACTTCCGGCGCTACAACGTACCGTTCCTGCTGAATCCCTTCATCTCGTTCTACACGTCGCGCGGATGCCCGGCGATGTGCACATTCTGCCTGTGGCCGCAGACGCATTCGGGGCACCGGTGGCGGTTGCGCTCGGTGAACGACGTGGTGAGCGAGTGCCGGCACGCGCTGGAGCGGTTTCCGGGGTTGAAGGAAATTTTCTTCGACGACGACACGTTCAATTACAAAAAAGAGCGCACGATCGAGCTTTGCCGCGAGTTGA
Source organism: Acidobacteriota bacterium (assembly GCA_021813825.1). Lineage (GTDB taxonomy): Bacteria > Acidobacteriota > Terriglobia > Bryobacterales > Bryobacteraceae > JAJYKC01. Next base: position 4,878 of record JAKAJI010000154.1, read on the forward strand.
AGAAGCTGAAGTTTACCTGGTCCTGTACGTCGCGCGTGACCACGGACTACGAGACGCTCAAAGAGATGCGCGAGGCGGGCTGCCGGCTGCTGATTGTCGGCTACGAGTCCGGTGACGCGCAGATTCTGAAGAACATCAAGAAGGGCGCCACCGTCGACATGGCCAAGCGGTTCACCCAGAACGCGCACAAGCTCGGGTTGACGATTCATGGCGACTTCATTGTCGGTCTGCCCGGCGAATCCCGGCAGACGCTGCGCAACACGATCGACTTCGCCAAGGGGTTGGACGTGGAGACGATTCAGGTGTCGATCGCACACCCATACCCGGGGACCGAGTTCTTTGATTACGTGAAGAAGAACAATCTCATCACGATTGACTCGATGACCGACGAGAGCGGGCACCAGTTACCGAACATCATCTACCCTGGGCTGAATCGCGGCGAACTCGTCGAGTGGGTGGAGCGTTTCTACGGCGAGTACTACTTCCGTCCGAAGGCGGCGTGGCGCGTGGTGAAGCAGGCGGTAGTGAACAACGACATTCCGCGCCTGTACAAGGAAGCGCGGGAGTATCTGACGCTACGCTCCAAGCGCAAACGGTTCGTGCGGGACCAGAAGTCGGCGCAGGCGAGCGGCGGCGTTCTGACAAGCACGAGCGAGCGCGCGTCGTCGTAAGCTGACACAAACGGTGTTCTTCGTCCGTGTGGCGCTCTATGTGCTCTGCGCGGCGGCCGGTGCCTACCAGGCGGTCGCGTTCGTGGCCGTGGCGCGGCAACTTTTGCGGCCAAAGCGGAAGCTGGCTCCGGGAGCGTCGCCGGTTTCGATCCTGAAGCCGGTACGAGGCGTCGACGAGGGTTTCCGGGAGGCGGTGGCATCGCACGCGACGCAGGAATACCCGCCGGGATTTGAGATCCTGCTCGGCGTGGGCGCCGACGACGTGGAGGCGGCGGCCGAAATCGGCCGTCTGGCCGCGGAGTTTCCCTCCGTTCCGATTCGCGGCATCGTGTGCCAGGAAAAAACGCCGAATGCGAAGGTGGGCCGGCTGATGGGCCTGGCACGCGAGGCGCGGTATCCGTGGCTGGTGGTGAACGACAGCGACATCCGGGTGCCACCGGGCTACCTGGCGGATGTGACCGCAGCACTGAGCGATCCGCGGACCGGACTGGTGACGTGCCTGTACCGGGCGACCGGATCAACGCTGGCGGCGCGGTTTGAGGCCCTGGGCATTGTTATCGATTTCGCGCCGAGCACGCTGGTGGCGCCGATGTTCGGCGTGAGTGAGTTCGGGCTTGGTTCGACGCTGGCGTTCCGGCGCGAGGATCTCGAAGCGATCGGCGGATTCGCCGCGGTGGCCGACTATCTCGCCGACGACTATCAGATCGGCGCGCGGATTCACCGCTTGGGGCGGGTGAACCGGATCGCGCGGACCGTTGTCGAGACGGGTTTGGGCGCAGCCACATGGACGGGCGTGTGGCGGCATCAGGTGCGATGGGCGCGCACGATCCGCGTGTCAAACGGGATTGGTTTCAGCGGACTGCCGATTACCTGCGCCACGCTGTGGGCGATTCTGGCGTTGGCCGCGGGGATGTGGCCGGTTGCGGCGGCGCTGGTCATCCTGCGGCTCATGGTCGCGCTGGTGTGCGGCGTTGCTTTGCTGGGCTCCCGCGATGTGGCGCGTTTGATCTGGCTCGTACCGGCCCGCGACCTTTTCGGGCTGGCGGTATGGGCGGCAGGGATGGTGGGCGATACGGTAGAGTGGCGCGGGCGGCGCCTTCGGCTTGCGCGCGACGGGCGCATCACGCCCGCTTGAGCGCGGGGAGGAGATCGGCAAAAACGAAGCCGTCGCGGCGCACGATTTCGCCAGCTTGGACGGCGATTTCCCGGTCGAACATCGGTCCCGCAGTCGCGAAGGTGTGAAACTCGCCGTTTTCCGCGCAAGGGTCGCAGGATTCGGGTAGCGCGGCGAGCAGTTCGGCATCGAAAGGGCGGCCGGCAAAGCTCTCAGGCACTTTGGCCGGGTCGAGGCAAACCACGCGTGCTTTCAGGCCGCCGGCGATCATGTCGCGGGCCAGATCGCGGGTGGGAAGAAGCCAAAGGGGGAACAGAGGTTCGAGGCCGGTGGAGGAGAGCTGGCGCTCGCGATAGGCGCGGATGTCGGCGAGAAAGAGATCCCCGAAGGCTACCGTGGTGATGCCTTCCGCCACGGCCTTCCGGCAGACATCGGCCATGATGCGCTCGTACTCTTGGTTTGAACAGGGCCAAGGGAGATCCACACCCCACAGCGGCAGGTGGGCGGCACCGGCCTGGGCCTCTACGAGTTCGCGCCGGACGCCGTGCATGGCCACGCGTCCGAAGGCGGCGTTGAAGGTGGTGAGAAGGCCGGCCACTTCGACGCCCGGCAGGGAGCGCAACACGTGCAGGCACCAGGCGCTGTCCTTGCCGCTGCTCCAACTGAGCAGGACGCGTTTCATGCGCGGCGCTCCCGCGAGATACTGGCCGGTATGGCGCTGCTCGAGGTGATCTGCCAGACCGAAGATGACGCACGGCAAGCGGAAGAGGGCGGAGGGCACCGCATCGAACTGGTGCGCGGGATTTCCCGCGGCGGATTCACGCCTTCCCGCGGTGTCATCGAAGCCGTATTGAGAGCGACGCGGCTTCCGGTGCGCGTGATGATCCGCGAGGACGAGAACCACGAGGTGACGGACGAGGCGCGGATCGCTTCCCTGGCGGAGAGCGCACGGCAGGCCAAGGAGTTGGGAGCGAGCGGCGTGGTGGTCGGGTTGCGGCGCGGCGGGAAGCCGGATTGCGCGCATACGGCGCGTGTGCTCGCCGCCGCGGGACTTCCCGCTACATTCCACCATGCGTTCGAGGAGCTGGACGATGCGCTGGCCGCGATTGGCTCCCTGAAGACGATACCCGGCATTGATCGCATTCTCTCGCATGGCGGGCCGGGCGGGTGGGAGGCGAAAGCGGCGCGGCTCGAGCAACGGCGGCGTGCAGCGCTGCCGGAGATTACGCTGCTTGCCGGCGGCGGCGTCGACGAAAGCGTGATCCGGTTGCTGCGCGAGCGCACCGGGATCGTCGAGTTTCATGCCGGACGGGCCGCGCGCGCCGGCGGGGATGCGGAGGCTGCGGTGAGCGCGGCGCAAGTGAAACGCCTGGCGCGGGCTCTGGTGGGCTAGGGCGTTTTCACGCGCGGAATGCGTTCGTGGACCGGCGGGAGGGCCGGAAAATCGGTGTAGGGCGCGTCCTGATACCAGTAGGCGACGGAGAAGAAGTTGTCGCCACGGTCGTTGGCGTGGCCGTGTTCGATGGTGTGGCGGAGGTAGGTGTTGAAGCTGACCGGATTGTCGCCGTGCCAGCGGTAGACATCGTAGCGGCCGCCGGTGCGTTCAGCCGCCTGGATGAGCGGCGCGCCGTACATCCAATGGGCGAACGGCTGCGAGGTTTCGCGGCCGCCGAAGTCCCAGCTTGCCAGCAGGTAGTCCTCCGAGCCGGTGCCGTTGATGACGGGATGGGTTTCGTCATCGACGAAGATCATCTCGTCGCCTTCCCCCCACCAGCCGTCGGCGTTTTCGAGCACGCCGAGGGTGATACCCATAAGATGGCCGCGGCCGTGCGTTTCCATAAAGACGTAGTTATTCTTGCCGTCGAGATTGACCTTCGCCGCTTCGCCGGTGATGGCTACGCAGGGCTGCGCCTGCCGGTATTGGGCGTGAAAGTAGTAAGTCTCGGGCGGAAGCGAATCGAGCACGCGGTAGTCGATGTTAGAATACAGCGCGCCGACGGGACGCGAGCCTTCGTTGGTAACGGCCATGCGGGCGCCTTTGGCATAGGGCATGGCGAAGTAACAGTTGAGCGACTTACCCGGCGAGCAGGCCAGATAGGCGGATTGATAGATGACGTAACTGGCGAGATTAAGGCCGAAGAAGTCGCCGATCGGGACTTCGACGCTGGGTTTCGGGTTGCCATCCCACCAGGCGCGGAGGACGAGGTCCTTCAGGTGGTACTCGGCGGGGCTTGCGATGGTGAACCAGACGTGGCTGATGACGCCGGCGCCGTCGGCGTTGAAGACCTCGCGGGTTTCGCCGGGGGCCATGGGCCAGAAGTCGCGGTTACCTCCGGTGCGGTCGTAGCTGGACTGTTTGAGGCTTTTGCCCGGAATTCTGCGGGTGTAGTGGGGCAGGGCCTGCGCGGCCGGATTGGCGGCCGTTTGTGCCTGTCCAGGCGCCGCCGCGGCGAGACTCCATCCCGCCAGTCCGCCGAGAAAGCCCCGCCGTCCCGCCCCTGCTGAAGTTTGCCGATCCATGAGTTGGGTCCGCGCCTCCTGTGCGCGCCGCCCCCGATTTTATCTTGCTCTCAGGACTTTCTGCTAGCGAAAGGGGAGCCGGCGGCGACGAAACGGAGCGGCCAGTCGCAGTTGTGGCGGATGCCGATGCGCGGCGTGACGGCGATATCGGGCAAAGGCGCCCCCGGTTCGGCGAAGACGCGCAGCGGACCCTTCAATAAACTCGTGCCGTTATGTTTCAGGTTGATTCCCATGGCGCGGGTGAGGTTGCCCGGGCCGCTGGCTAGCTTTTCGAGCGCTATGCCCGGCCCGCGCCGCCGGCGCATGGAGGCGATGCCGGCCAGAGGCTCCAGTGCGCGGATGAGCACGCAACCCGCCGTTCCATCCGGGCCGCAGACGAAGTTGAGGCACCAGTGGACGCCGTAACTGCGGTAGACATAAGCGCGCGCGGGTGGGCCGAACAAGACGCGGGTTCGCGGGGTGACGCCGTGCCAGGCGTGGGCGGCGCGATCCGACGGGCCGAGGTAGGCTTCGGTTTCGACGATCCGGCCCGCTGCGGCGCCACAGACCAGGATCTTGCCGACCGAGGCGCGCGCCACCTCTTCGGCGCCAAGGGCGAAAAACTCTTCGTCGAGGCGGAGCAGGGATGCACGGTACGCCATGCCGGAACCCTCCCATTGTCGCGCGTGCCGGCCGCGGCGCGAACGGTCATTATCCCTCAACGGCTTGCCGTCCGTTACACTGAAGAGATAGGAGCCGGATTTTGTCATTTCGCACGTTTCTGCGCCTGAGTGCGCACATTCAGATGCTGCCGGTGCTCGAAAGCGGGGAAGAGACGCTGATAGGCGGCCAGGCGGTGATCGAAGGCGTCATGATGCGTTCGCCTCACGCCTATTCGGTGGCGGTGCGCCGTCCGGACGGGCAGATTGTGGTGGAGGAGAATCCGCTGCCGCGGGTGTCGGAGCGGTATCCGATCTTCAAACTGCCGGTGTTGCGCGGCTTGGGCACGTTGGGACAGGCGATGTGGCTGGGGCTCAGGGCAATGCGGTTTTCAGCTTCGCAGGCGATGACGGAAGAGGATGCGAAAGCATCGGCGTCGCCGGTGTCTTCGGGCACGATGTACTTGAGCATCGCGTTTTCGCTGGTAAGTTTCCTGTTCCTGTTTAAGTTCGTACCTCTGGCGCTCGCCACCTGGGTTGGGCACGTGTATCAGCCGCTGCACGGACGCCTGGCCGTGAACCTTGTCGATGGCGTGATCCGCATCGCTTTGTTTTTGAGTTATCTCTACGTGCTGTCGCGGTTCAAGGACATCGCGCGGGTATTCGAGTATCACGGAGCCGAGCACAAAGTTGTATTTAACTTCGAAAGTGGGCAGCCTTTGACGGTGGA
>JAKAJI010000155.1 GCA_021813825.1 Acidobacteriota bacterium
GGCCGCGTCCGCATCGGGATGACAAGATTCTCACCGCATGGAATGCGCTGATGATCTCGGCGTTCGCGCTGGGGGCGCGGGTGTTGGGAGAGCCGGCGTATGCAGAAGCGGCGAGGCGGGCGGCGCGGTTTGTGACGGAGAAGATGTACGACGCTTCGACGGGCGTGCTGCTGCGGCGGTATCGCGGAGGTGACGCGGCGATTCCGGGCTTTCTGGACGATCACGCGAATTTCTTGTCGGCGCTGCTGGATCTGTACGAGATGGATTTCGACGTCGAGTGGGTTGAGCTGGCGCGGGGGCTGGCGCGGCGGATGTTGGAGCGGTTTGAAGACCGCGAGCGAGGGGGATTTTTCAGCACAGCGGTAGGGGATGCGAACCTGCTGTTGCGGATCAAGGAAGACTACGACGGGGCGGAGCCTTCGGGGAACTCGTCGGCGATTGCGGCGCTCGAGAGGCTGGCGGTGTTAACCGGAGAGCAGGAGTTTGCGAGCGCGGCGCGGCGGGGCCTGGAGGCGATGAGGGGTAGGCTGGCGGCGCAGCCGACGGCGATGCCACTGCTGGCGGTGGCGGTCGATTTTGACCTGCGGCCGCCGCGGCAGATCGTGCTGGCGGGTGATGCGGAATCGCCTGCGATGCGGGAGTTCGACCGGGCGAGGAACCGTCATGCGCTGCGGGCGGCGGCGGTGATCCGGATGGGAACGGCGGAGGAACGGATGTATTGGGAGAAGCTGCGGCCGGCGCTGGCGGCGATGACGCCGGTGGAAGGCAGGCCGGCGGCTTATGTGTGCCGGAACCTGGTATGCGAGCTTCCGGTGAGCGAGCCGGAAAAATTCGAGGCCTTGCTACAATAGCGGCGTGCGCACGGCGGAGGGCCGCGGCGCCGGACTAAATCCCCTTAGGAGAGATGCGAATGGAACGACCGGGAGCGACGACGCTCAAAGGCAACCCACTGACTCTGATCGGGCCGGAACTGAAAGCCGGCGACAAAGCGCCGGAATTCGAAGCGGTGGATAACAAGCTGCAGCCGGTGAGCCTCGGCTCGACCGGGAGTTCGGTTCGTATCTTCAGCGTGGTGCCGTCGCTCGACACCCCGGTGTGCGACATGCAGACAAAACGGTTCAATGACGAAGTGACGAAGCTATCGGGTGTGGATGTGTACACGGTGAGCATGGATTTGCCGTTTGCGCAGTCGCGTTGGTGCTCGGCGTTCGGCGTGGACCGGATCAAGATGGTTTCCGATCACCGGAGTGGTTCGTTCGGCGAGCACTACGGCACCTTGATCAAGGAACTGCGAATCGAAAGCCGCGCGATTTTCGTGGTGGATCCTTCGAACAAGCTGGTTCATGTGGAGTATGTGAAGGAAGTGGGGGATCATCCGAACTACGAGGCGGCGCTCGAAGCGGCGCGGGCCGCGGTGAAGTAGCTTGTAGAAGTCAGAGGCCTTAAGACGGGAGTCAGAGCAGCGGGGCGCCGGCGGGGTTCTGGTGGCGGTTGCGGAGCCAGGCGGCGAGTTGCGCCTGAATTCCGGACAAGGCGATGAGCTGGATGGTGTAGGTGCCGTAGTGGCCGGGTAGTTCGACGATGTCGCCCATGTTGGAGAGGCGGCGCCGCATGACCGGGAGGCCGTCGACGCGGAGGGTGAGCAGGGCCTGCGAGGCGCCGGGGAGCACGTCGTCGATCAGCATGAGGCATCCGCCGTCGCTGGTGGTGGCGGAGTGTCCCTTGGTGATCCAGCGAGGCTCGAGGACCATGGGGTCACGGGTGGCGTGGAGTGCGACGGCCGGCGAGTGGAGTGCAGCTTGCGCCTGTTCAAGTTGCTCGACGCGGCGGCGGAGGAATTCGTAATCCTCCTGGCGGCGGAGGACGCGGAGCGTCTCGTAGATAATCCACGCGCCGAGGAGCACGGCCGCGAAGATCGCAAATAATATGAGGCCGAGGTACTGGCGGGAGAGATGCAGGAGATAGCCGGTATCCAACATTGCCGAGCGCTGAGGAGATGATAACTTAGTCGGGCGGTTATCCGGCGTGGGCGGCGCGAGCCAGTGTTTCCTCGATCTGCCGGGCGTGGCGGAGACTGTGGCCGGCGAGGAAGAGGAGGGTCTGGTAGAAGTCGATTTCGCCGAAGAAGGTGTGCTTCCAGCGGAAGTCGCGCAAGGGAAGGGGTGTGGATTCGGCGAAGGCGAGGGTGGTGGCGCGGACGGTGCGAAAACGGTCGATGGCCTGCGGCGGGGTCCAGGCGCCGGTGGGGCGGGCGCGCGGGGGCGAGGTTCTCTTTTCCCCCCGATTGACGGCAGCCTGACGAATGAACTCGTCGCGGGAAGCGAGGCTGGGGAGGCCGTGATGGGCCGCATGCCCGGCCGCGTAGGACTCGACGAACTCGATGGTCATTTCTTCCACCAGGACGACATGTTCGGCGCATTCGGCGGGCGACCAGGCGCCGGGCGATGGATGAGCGTTCCAGCCCTGTTGGGCGGCGCGGTCGAGGAGGGCGAGCAGGTGGTCCCGCGATTCTGTCAACTCAGTTACGGCGCGGCGGCGTTCATCGGGTGTCATGGGCTATGTCTTCAGACGGTTCGGTGGGGAACGGGGATTCGTGAATGAGGATGCGTGTGTGGCGCGGGCGGGGGAAGCGGACGTCGAGAGTGCCGCCGGCGTCGGTGAGGGCTTCCCGCATTTCTTCGCCGTCGGGTTCGATGAGGTAATCGCTCGAAGGGCGGAGGCCGATGACAAAGACGTTCGCGTAGTTGGTGGTGGCGTGAATGGGGAGGGTGGCGCGGACGATGGTGGCCGAGCCGAGGTCGTAGACGGCGGGAGGGGCGCCGGGGCCGGTTTCCAGCGCGGTGATGGCGCCATTGGTGAACAACTGGGCGCGTCCGTGGAGGAGGCCGAACCAGGGAGAATCGTCTTCCCAGGAGCCACGGACAAAGAGAGTTCCGGCTTTCGGGTCGTGGAAGACGAGTGGAAGGTGCATGTAGCTCAGGCCGGGCTGGTAGGGGTTGGCCCAGAGAAATTCGTAGGGTGCGCCGAAGGGGCCGCGGAGCATGTAGCGATCCATGATGAGCCAGCCTTGGAGGTACTGGCTGGAAGTAGCGTTATTGTCGAAGGCGACGAGAGAGAGGCCGGCGGCGCGGGAGAGTGCGGCGGCGTCGAGGTCGGGTTCGCGTCCGCCCGGATACATTGGGATGCGATATTCATTTTCGGCGGCGGGGTAGGGAGCGGGATAGTGGCTCGCGATGTGGAAGGCGGCGAGGTTGTCGAACCAGGCGGGGCGGTCCTGGCGGAGGTCGATGGTGAGGTTGTCGCGGATGGCGTGGAGGATTTCGACCAGAGGGTAGAGGGCGCCGCCGACGGGAGTTTCGGTATCGGTTCCAAGGGCGGGTGCGTAATGGCCGCGCCACCATTGGGTGACGGCATCGCGGAGGACTTTCGCGGCGAGATCGGAATCTTCGGTTCCGATGGCGACGGCGGCGAGGATGCGGTCGCGCCAGGCGGGGAGGTCGGAGGACGGAGGAGGAGTTGCGAGGGCGTTGCGGAGGCGGGTTTCGAATTGAGTGCGTTGGGCGGGAGTGAGCGCGTCCTGGCACCAATCGAAGACGAGGGCGAGAGAGCGAAGGTCCGTTTTGGGAGCGGAGGCCGCGGCGATGGCCTTGGCGGCGGCGGAGCGGTCCTGGGTGACTTCGTAGTCGAGAGCCCACGAGAAAGCTGGTTGCGGCATTGCGGCGCCACCGGACACGAGGCGGTTCAGTTGCTCCCAGCGCATGGACTGGCGCTGGCGCTCGCGGCGGAGAAGGCGGAGTCTTTGTTGGGTGAGGAAGAGGCGCGGGTGGTCGGAGTAGACGTGGAAGCTTTCCTCATCGGCGGCGAAGGCGGGCGAGCAGAGAAGGCAGAAAAAACCGAAGGCGGCGAGGGGTCGCAAACCGTTTTCTATTGTCCCATAGCGGATTTGCCGGAGAGATCCGGGATGAAGAATGTAAGGTGTGCAACGAGTTTGAATCGGGTTGTGTCAGGTGGACACACGGGTTGGGCACGCTGACCCGTATGGCGAACGGGGCGAGGCGCTAAGATGCTGAAAATTCTTGTGCCGGGGGCTTCATTTTTCGGCGGTGGAATTGCTACCCTCTATGGTGAATTGATGGAGTTACTGTTTCACCTGCCCTCTGATTGCAACGGGCGAAGCGGAGGCGAGTGGCCATCAGGAACGGCGTGCTTGCGGGAGCCGGTGTTTCAAGGATTTTACGAAGACCGCTCTTCTTTCGTTAGCTGGTTGCAACAGAGGGTCTTTTTTTGAAGGTGCCCTACTCCAGTCGGTTTGCGGCGTGCGGGAGGCACGCTGAGAGGAAATTATTGGTGCTCGCCCCGGATCCAGGGAAACGGCGAGGCGCTGGGGCTTCCAGCGGAGGAATTCAGGACGCGGGCCTCGCTGGGAGTGAACCTTAAGCGGGTGTTGTTGTCCATCGCCGCCGCGGCCGGATCCAAGCCCATCATGGGCAGACCGCATCGGACCCGGACCAGCTTAGTCCCTTCGACCCGGGTTCCGATGCGGGCCTTTTCCGGATGCGTCGTGCGCGCCCGGATATACGCCACATGATAGCAGCTATCGGGCTTACGCTATCGGCCGCCTGCCGCTCCGGCAGGGGGCAAGCGGCGCGTCGGCGCTGATTGCTTTCGTGAAAATCTTCCTCTACTACATCGGGAAGCCGAAGAGCCGGGAGGCGAATGCTCTGGCGGAGGAGTACGTGGGCCGGATTTCGCATTTTGCGCGGTGCGAGATGCGGGAGGTGGACCCGCGGCGGTTTATTCCGGCGGCGAAGCATCCAAATGCGGCACGGGTTTATCTGGATCCGGCGGGGGGGCGGATGGATTCGGCGGGGTTTGCGGGTTGGTTGGGCAAGCATCGCGACGAAGGGCGGGACATCGTTTTTGCCGTGGGGGGCGCCGACGGGTTGCCGGAGGAGTGGCGGGACAGTGCGGGGACGCGGATGTCGCTTTCGCCGATGACGTTTCCGCATGAGCTGGCGCGGGCGATGCTGGCCGAGCAGATCTATCGCGCGTTCGCGATCTTGCAGGGGCATCCTTATCCCCGTTAGGGGGTGCGGGAAACCGCTGCGATACACTATTCTCGTGGCTTGGTTTAACCGGCAGAAGCCGGGTGTGGAAGCTCCTCCGGACGAGGGTGGACGCAAGGTTCGCACCGAGGGGTTGTGGGAAAAATGCGGGCATTGCGACCAGATCATCTGGCGCAAGACGTTGGAAGAGGCGATGCAGGTGTGCCCGAAGTGCGAGTACCACTTCCGCATCGACGCGCGGACGCGGCTGGCGCTGTTGTTCGACAACGGCGAATACGAGGAGCATGATGAGAAGCTCGGCTCGACCGATCCGCTGAAGTTTGTCGATTCCAAGCCCTACGCGGAGCGGCTGGCGGCGATGCGCCGGGCGACGGCGCTGCCGGATGCGTTGATTTCGGCTTCGGGCACGATGAACGGGCGGCGGGTGAATATCTGTGCGATGGAGCTGAAGTTCATCGGCGGGAGCATGGGCGCCGTGATGGGCGAGCAGATCACGCGGGCGATTGAGCGAAGCGCGCGGGAGCGGGTGCCGCTGGTGATTGTGTCGGCTTCGGGGGGAGCGCGGATGCAAGAGGGCGCGGTGAGCCTGATGCAGCTTGCGAAAATTTCGGCCGCGCTGATGAAGCTGGACGAAGCGAAGGTGCCCTATATCAGTGTAATGACCGACCCGACGACGGGCGGGGTGACGGCGAGTTTCGCGATGCTGGGCGATCTGAACATCGCGGAGCCGGGAGCGCTAATCGGCTTCGCGGGGCCGCGCGTGATCGAGCAGACGATCCGGCAGAAGCTGCCGGAGGGTTTTCAAACCAGCGAGTTTCTTCTTCAGCACGGCTTCCTGGACGCCGTGGTCAAGAGATCCGATCTTAAGGAGTTTCTATGCAGAGCGTTCGATCTGCTGATGAATTGAGTTTCGTTGAAAGCTATCAGGAGTCGCTGCGCGAGACGCTGGCTACGGTAGATATGGGCCGGGTGGCCGAGGCGATCCGGTGGTTTGAGGAGACGAGGGACGCCGGCGGATCCATCTTCGTGTGCGGGAACGGTGGCAGCGCGTCGTCGGCTTCGCATTTTGTCTGCGACATGGTGAAAGGCGCGAGTTACTCGAAGCGGTCGCGGTTCCGGATTCAGGCGCTGACGGATTCGCTGCCGACGATCACGGCGTATTCGAACGATGTCGGCTACTCGAGCGTGTTTGTCGAGCAACTACGGAACTTCGCGCGGCAAGGCGATCTGGTGATGTGCCTGAGCGGCTCGGGCAAGTCGCCGAACGTGGTGGAAGCGGCGCGGTATGCGCGGTCGATCGGCTGCCGGACGATCGGGCTGACGGGCTTCGATGGAGGCGAGTTGGCGCGGCAGGTGGATTTGAATATTCACGCCGATTCGCCGCACATGGGGCGCATCGAGGATGCGCACATGATCGTGTGCCACACGATCGCCTACTACTTCATCGAGCGGTAACGGATTCACTTGGCTGGCGGCTGTTCGAGGGGGACCTCGAAGTAGATAATCCCCTTGCCGGTGCGCATGCCCTGCATTCCGGTGAGATAGAGCTTGGAGCCGCGGATGAGCTCGGTTTCAAAGTAGAAGAAGCCGTAGGCGGATTCGTGGGGGGCGACCATCTGCGCGGTGAAGGCGCGCCCGTCGAGTTCCCAGTTGGCGAGGGGATTTTTCTTTTTGGGAAGCGGGAAAGGGAGGCGTGGCGCGGGGGAGCCGGGGGAATCCTTGGGAAGCCTGGCGGTAGTGGAGGCGATATCGGAGGGAGGGACGGCCTCAATGTGACGGCCGTCGGGGAGTTCGTATTGGGCCTGCAGCCCGCTAAGCCGGAGTGGTTCGTCGAGGTCGTTTTGGACGATGACCAGGACGGGCAGAATGCCATACTTGTAGGGATTGTGCTTGCCGAAGGCCGTGCGGGCCTGCTCGTCGGTGGTGTAGGGGACAGCCGCCACCGTGACGTGGTCATTGGTTTGACGGGTTTTATAGGCGGAAGCGGAGCCGGGATCGAACTTCTCCCCGCCAACCGCCGCTGAAAGCATGAGGACGAACCATACAGCCGAAGACAGTCTCATTTCGTTGCTCCATTTCGGGCTGCGCGCCCTCGCATTTCCCCTCCTGGTAGTGTATTGGGTTTCGCGCGGGCTTGGCGACCGCCGCTATCTAAGGACGCTTCCTTCGCGGCTGGGTTTCCTGCCGCGGTCGATCCGGCGGGGCGGGGCGGATTCGATCTGGCTGCACGCGGTGTCGGTGGGTGAGGTGCTGTCGTCGGTGAGGCTGGTGCATGAGTTACGCGCACAGCAGCCGAAGCTGATGGTGTTCGTGTCGACTTCGACGCTGGCGGGTTACTCGGTTGCGCGGCAGAAGTTGGCGGAGGAGGCGCAGGGGGTGTTTTATGCGCCGGTCGACTATGCGTTCGCGGTGCGGCGGGTGCTTCGGCGGATTCAGCCGTCGGCGGTGGTGATTCTGGAGACGGAGATCTGGCCGCTGCTGTATCGCGAGGCTAAGCGGGCCGGTTGTGCGCTGGTGGTTGTGAACGGGCGGATTTCGGACCGCGCGCTGCCGCGCTATCACGCGCTACGTTTCTTTTTCCGATGGGTACTGGGGCTGCCGGATGCGATCTACACGCAGAGCGAGCAGGACCGCGCGCGGTATTTAAGCATCGGTGCGCCGACGGCGAAGGTGCACGTGCTGGGAAACCTGAAGTACGACACGGCGGCGGCGGGCGCCACGCCGAAGGCGGTGGCGGAACTGGTGGCGAGGCTGGGGCCGGAGCAAGTATGGATCGCGGCCTCGACGATGCCCCCGGCGTCGGCGGGGGAGCCGGACGAAGACGAGTTGGTGGTTCGCACGTTTCAGCAGCTTGCGGCGGCGCATCCGCGGCTGTTGATGATTCATGCGCCGCGGCGGCCGGAGCGGTTTGAGGAAGCGGCCTTGCGGCTGGAGGCGGCGGGCATTTCTTTTTTGCGGCGGAGCAAGATGGGGCCGGAGGCGGCGATGGCTCTGCCGGGCGTGCTGCTTCTCGATACGATCGGCGAGTTGGCTTCGTTGTTTCGGCTGGCGACGGTGGTGTTCATGGGCGGGACGCTGCCGGACCGCGGCGGGCACAATCTGCTCGAGCCGGCGGCGGCGGGCCGGGCGATTGTGTCGGGGCCGCATCTGGAGAATTTTCCGGCGATCGCGCGTGAGTTTCGGGATGTGAAGGCGATGTATGAGATCGAGCGGGCCGAGCAATTGGCCGGCGCGGTGGAGGAACTGTTCCGGGACGCCGGCAAGCGGGAGGAGTTAGGCCGGCGAGCGCTCGAGTTGGCCGAAGCGCGGCGCGGGGTGACTGCCGCGGCGGCGCGGCATATTCTTACGGCGATGGACGACGCTCTGCCGGCGTGGCGCCGGACGGGACTCGGGCGGCTCGTGTTGTGGCCGCTATCGCGGCTGTGGGCGGCGGGAGCGGCGCTCGACCGACGGCGAAAGAGCGCACACGTCCGCGTGCTTCCGGCTCCGGTGGTGAGCATCGGCGGGATCGCGATCGGCGGGGTAGGGAAGACGCCGCTGTGCGCGCACCTGGCCGAGCGGCTGAGACGTTATGGGCACCGGACGGCGATTCTGACGCGAGGATACCGGCGGCGCTCGCTCGAGGAGGCGATTCTGGTGGAGGCCGGCGCACGCGCTCCGGTGTGTGTGACGGGCGATGAGGCGCAGATTCTGGTGCGTTTTTCGCACGCGCACGTCGGCATCGGGGCGGACCGGTTTCAGACGGGCACACTGTTGGCCGAGCGACTCGGCGCGGATGTTTTCCTGCTTGACGACGGATTTCAACACTACCGTCTGCACCGTGACGCGGACCTGGTGCTGATCGACGCGCTCGATCCGTTTTCGGGCGGGGACGTGGCGCCGCTGGGCCGGCTGCGGGAGCCGCTTTCGGCGCTGCGGCGGGCGAGCGCTTTTATCATTACGCGCGCCCAGCCGGGCCGGAAGTACGCGGGAATCCGGCGGCTGCTGGAGCAATACAATCCGGGCGCGCCGGTATTTCTGGCGTCGTTGCGGGCCGCTGCCTGGATTAACGAGCGGACCCGGCGGGCCGAGCCGTTGCCTCCCGAGCCGCCGGTTGCCTTCTGCGGTCTGGGGAACCCGGAGGCCTTCTGGAGGACGATGCATGGGATGGGCGTCGAGCCGGTGTTCCGCTGGACCTTCGCCGATCATCACGTCTACACGCCGCTGCAGTTGAAGCGGCTGGCGCGGCAGGCGCGGGCGCACGGGGCCACGGCGCTGGTGACGACGGAAAAGGACGCGATGAACCTGCCGGAGCGCGCGCTGGAAGCGATCGCGCCGCTCGATTTGTACTGGCTGAAAATCGAAACGTCGATCGAGAAGGAAGATGAGTTGATCCAGTTTCTGGAGCGCCGGCTGCGACAGCCGGTGATGGGCTGAGGGCGCTCGCGTTACATTGGTCGAAACGGAATGCGAACGTGGAGGAGACAAGTAGCGCCCAAGGTGTGGACGCGCCGCGCCTTTTTGGCAGGACTGGCGGCCGCGCCGGGGTGGGCGCAGGGTGTGTCGACGCGCGGCGTCAAGCCGATGCCGCGGGGCAAACCGTCCGGAATTCCTTTCCTGGCCGAGTTCACCGACGTCGCCGCGCAGGCGGGCCTCAGCCATCCGGTCATCTACGGGCCCGAAGATCATAAGGACTTTATTCTCGAAACCGTCGGTTGCGGGGTGGCGTTTCTCGACTACGACAACGACGGCTGGCTCGACCTGTTCGTGTTGAGCGGCACGCGCTTCGAGGGCGCGCCGCTGGGCACGACGAACCGGCTTTACAAGAACAACCGCGACGGCACGTTCACTGATGTGACCGAAAAAGCGGGATTGATGCGCGCCGGTTGGGCGTCGGCCGTGACCGTTGGCGATTACAATAACGACGGCTTCGAGGACCTTTTCGTCACCTACTGGGGCCACAACGTGCTGTACCGCAACAACGGCGACGGCACGTTCACGGACGTCACACGAGAAGCCGGGCTTTACAACGAGGCGGTGGATTGGGGCTCGGGCTGCTGCTTCGTCGACTACGACCGGGACGGACACCTGGACCTCTTTGTTGCCGGCTACGTCGAGTTCGACCCGAAAACCGCCATCCGCCCGTCGCAGGACCCCAATTGCAACTGGAAAGGCATACCGGTGAACTGCGGCCCGCGGGGCCTTCGGCCCGGGCACCAGCGGCTGTTTCACAACGACGGCCATGGCCGCTACCGCGACGTGACGGTCGAATCCGGGATCGCGAAGACGCACGGGGGCTACGCGATGACCGTCGTCGCGGCCGATTTCGACAATGACGGCTGGCCCGACATCTACGTCGCCTGCGACTCGACGGCCAGCTACCTGTTCCGCAACATGCAC
>JAKAJI010000156.1 GCA_021813825.1 Acidobacteriota bacterium
ATGTCGAGGCAGATGCTTTCGGCGAGCGCGGGTTCCTGGATGAGGCGGTAGCGCTTGGCCTTCTGCAGGGCCTCGGGGATGGCCTTCTTCGAGATGGGCTTGAGCTTGAACTGCACCATGTTTTCAGGCTTGCGCCTATCGGGTCATCTTATCTTAAATGGCGCACAACGGAGCCGGGCGGCTTGCGCCGCTCCCGGCCCTGTGCGCCTGGTTGTCAGCCGGGGCGAGGGTGTGGGACGTCTCTGTTGCGGTCTGGGTGCCGGGCGCTTAGCAACCGGTGGGGACGGGCGGGGCGGGAAGGTTGGAGAAGAGGAGGGAGAGGTGGGTGCGGGCTTCGCCGAGGGCCCAGGCGGTGTTGGCGGCGAGTTGGAGGGGGGCGGTTTGGAGGAAGGGAGCGGTCCAACCGGCGGCGGCGGCGCGGCGGGCGGTGCGGGCGAGTTCGAGGAACGGGATGGCCGGGGCGGCGAGGAGGTGGAGGGCGGCCCAGGCGCGGGAGCGGCGTTGGTAGCGGACGCGGAGGCGGGCGAAGTCGCGGCCGCGGATGTGGCGTTCGCGGAGGAAGGATTTCATGGAGCCTTCGTGGTGGTGGAAGACGACGGCGGAAGGTACGAACCAGGGAGGTGCGCCGAGAGCGGCGGCGCGCCAACTGTGGAGGCTGTCGCTTGAGAAGGACTCACCGGAGAAGGGGCCGAGAGCGTTCCAGAGTTCGCGGGTGTAGAGGGCATTGGCGGTAGGGGCGGAGGAACGGGGTCCGGGGGCGGAGGTGGGGAGCCAGCAGGAGAATTTGCAGATATGGACGGTGCGTTCGAAGGCGGAAGAACCGAGTAAGCCCATGGCGCCGGAGACGAGGGGGTGTCCGAGGCGGGCGGCGGAAACGAGTTGAGCGAGCCAGTCCGGGGCAGGGACGATGTCGGGGTCGGTGAAGACGAGGATTGAGCCGCGGGCGAGTTCGACGCCGTGGTTGCGGGCGGCGTGGGGCAGGAGGCGGCGGGGGGATTGCTCGAAGCGGACGTGCGGGTAGCGGTTGGTGAGGAGGGAGGCGGTATCGGGTTCGGGGGAGCTGTTGACGAGGATGATTTCGAAGTCCGTGAAGGTCTGGCGGGCGAGGCCGTCGAGGAAGGCGGGGATGGTGGCGGTGGAGTAGTAAGCCGGCGCGACGACGGAGACGAGTGGGGCGGCGGGATCAGGGGACGGGTACGCGTTCGACATCGAGCTCCCAGCGTTTGAGTTGGAATTCGGCGTGGCCTGCGCCGAGTAAATAGCCGGCGGCTTCGCCGATGCCGCCGCAGAGGCTGACGGGGAGGAAGACGGGGATGGCAGCGAGGAAAGGGCGCCAGAGAGGGCGGCGATGGCGGAGTTGGACGGCGAGGCGGGCGAGGCGGAGGACGGGGGCGGCAGCGGGAGTGACGAGGGCCTGGAGGATGAGGCGAGGGCGGGACCATTGGCCGGCCTTGGCGCGCGAGGCGGCCATGGCACGGCACCAATAGTAGTTGGTGAGGGCGGTTTCCCAGACGGTGGTGAAGTTGAGGTGGTGGGCGAGGGCGGCGGGTTCGACGAACATTTTCAGGCCGCGGCGGCGGAAGATTTCGTGGGCGATGAAGTCGGAGGCGAGGGCGTTGTCGAGTTGCGGGCCGAGCGAGAGGAGGGCTTCGCGTTTGTAGGAGACGTTGTTGCCGGGGAGCCAGGAGATGGGGCCGCGGGGGATGGGGTCGAGCCACTTGCCGTAGTCGGTGATCATGGCGGAGCGGCTGACGTAGCTATCGCGGTTGGCGTTGCGGAAGGCGTAGCCGACGCTGGACCAGGGTCCCTGATGGGCTTCGATGAGGGCGGCGGCCCAGCCGGGATCGGCGAAGCAGTGTTCTTCGGTGAAGGCGACGACGGGGGCGGAGGAGCGTTCGAGGCCGAGGCGGCGGGCCTGGCCCCAGTTGTTGAGGCCGGGGGCAGGGAGGAGGGTGACGGGGGCGTGTTCTGGGAACGTGAGCGGGGTGGAACCGGGGGAGGAGACGTCGACGACGATGATTTCGAGCGAGGGGAGGACGGTTTGGGCGCAGAGGCGGTTGAGGGCGTGCTGGACGCGGGAGCGGCAGGCGCCGGCGACCATGATGCAACTGAGACGCGGAGTGGGTGTTGTGGTCATGTGAGTGGTCCAAGCGTGCGGGTTAGGGCTTCATAGAGGAAGCCGGCGGTGTTGGCGGCCTGCCAGAGGATGAGTTCGGCGAAGAGGACGAGGCGTGCGGGTGCGCCGTCGGACTGGGAGACGGCGGTGAGCAGTTGAGGGAGGGAGGCGTAGAAGCCGCGGACGGATTTGGTTTGCGTGGTGGGGGAGGAGGAGCGAAGGAAGCGGAAGGCGCCGCGGCCGTATTGGAAGTACCGGTGGAGGAAGCCGGGTAGGGTCAGGTCGTGATCGTGATAGACGAGCGCGTGCGGGAGGTAGGCGAGTTGGTGGCCGGCGGCGAGCCAGCGGCGGCAGAAGTCGCGATCTTCGGCGGTGCGAAAGCGCTGGTTGAAGCCGCCAAGGGAGAGGAAGGCGGCTTTGGGAACGATGAAGTTGTTGCTCGAAAGGAAAGCGGCGTGGGGAGGGTTGGCGTTGTAGTAGGTGTAGACGAGGTCTTTGATGTGCTGGCCGGCGGCGGACCAGCGATTACTGGAGGGGCGGGTAAGGGCGCGGCCTCCCGCGGCGAGGGATTCGGAGGGTCCGATGGCGCCGCAGAGGGTGGGGAGCCAGGAAGGGCTGGGGTGACAGTCGTCATCGAGGAAGGCGAGGAGATCGCCGGAGGCGGCCGCGGCGCCGCGGTTGCGGGCGGCGGCGGGTCCGAGGTGGGGGGATGTGAGGAGTTGGGAGCGGATGGGCGGTGGAAGTAGTGCGAGCGCGGAGGTGAGTTCGGGGCCGCCGAGGCCGGAGTCGTCGACGACGATGACTTCGAGTTGGGCGGGTGGAAAACGGGAGGCGGCGATGGCGGCGAGGCAGGCGCGGAGTTGCGGCGTGCGTTGGCAGGTGGGGATGACAATGGTGCAGGACGGGATGGCCTGGGGGGCGGGCAACACTGTTCTTTAGATTTTATAGTAGTGACCTCAGTGTGTAGGACGGTAGCAGGGTAAACCTAGTCCGGACAATCGCCGCGGCGATTGCGCCGGCGGGAACGTTTATGGATTCCCGTGCTTCGTGGGTGGCTAAGCCAGGCGGATTTCGAAGGCCCAGGCGTAGGGGCAGGGGCGGCGGGATTCGTCCTGCAGGCCGGGCGGGAGGTGGATCTGTGTCGCTCCGTCGTTGGGTTTCCAGGCGAGGGGCTCGGTTGTGCCGAGCATGCGGATGCCCATTGCTTCGCGCGGGGGGACGGTGCGGAGGAGGAGGGTGTCGCCCGGCCATTTCAGGGCGAAGGCGTAGAGGGTGCGGCGATCCTTGGCGCGGGTGAAGCGGATATCGGGGCCTTCGGACCAGAGGGCGCCGTCGCGGGCGCGGGTGGCGTAGATGGCGGGGCCGTTGACTTTGAGCCAGGCGCCGACCCCTTTCAGTTGGCTGACGGCGACCGCGGGGAACTGGCCGTTGCCGTCGGGGCCGATGCCGACCATGAAGTTGCCTCCCTTGGCGGCGGTGTCGATGAGGTTGCGGATGACCCAGGCGGGGCCTTTGTAATTGGTTTCGTCGCGGTAGTAAGAGAAAGACGAGCCGAGCGGATAGATGACGAACCAGGGGGTATCGGTGTTGGATTTGTCGCCGGGGACGAAGCCTTCGGGGGTGTAGTAGTCGCCGTAGTTGCCGATGCCGCGCGCGCGGATCATGACATCGGGCTGGAGCTTGCGGAGATGGAGGATGGTCTGGCGGAGCTGCGGCCAGACTTTCGGACCGAGCCATTGGTCGAGGTCGAGCATATCGATTTGGCCGTAGCGAGTTAGTAGCTCAGTAAGTTGGGCGCGGTGGCGGGCCATCATGCGAGTCACTTCGGCGGGGGTGGGGTCGGGGACGATGACTAACTCGCTGCCGAGGCGTTTTTGGGCTTCGGCGTAATCCTCGGTGAGGATGTTGGAGGACGGCACCTGGAGGGGATGGAAGGCGTAGGGGCGGAAGTCGGCGTCGTACCAGTCGGGGTGGGAGAAGTAGAGGTCGATGAGGATGCCGCGCTCGCGGGCGGCGCCGCAGAGTTCCTTGACGACGTCGCGGCGGAAGGGTGTTTCCCTGATGCTGTAGGCGAGGTCGCAGGGCTCGATGCGTGGGCCGCCGGGGGCGGTCCAGTTGGCGCGCTGGCGGACGCGGGTGCGGGTGTCGAACAAGGAGAAGCCTTCGTGGTGTTTGGTAGTGAAGGCGAACATCTTCATGCCGCAATCGGTGAACAGGTCCATCCACTCGCCGGCGTCGAAGCCTTGCGGGTTCCAGGTTTTGTAGAGGGACTGATAGCGCTGGCGTTCGGCGAAGGGCAGTTTGAGGAAGGGCCAGGACTCGCCGCGTTGGCCGAGGATGGAGTAGATGCCCCAGTGGAGGCGGACGCCGTATTTGATGTCGCGGAAGCGCTCGTAGGCGGCTTCGGAGGCCCATTGGTATTCGGGGACGGGGATGTTTTCGATGTAAGAGGCGACCTTGCGGTAGTGGACGTCGGTGGTGGGGAGGAAGTGATTGGCGCGCGTGGAGGCGGCGCGGGCGAGGGTTGCGGCCGAGAGTCCGGACATGAGAAAGCGGCGGCGGTTCATAGGGGATTAGACCATGCGCATGGCCATGCCGCCGTCGATGGGGAGGTCGGCGCCGGTGATGAATTCGTTTTCGGCGAGGGCGGCGAGGGCGGCGGCGACGTCTTCGGGGCGGCCTTCGCGGTGGAGGGGGATGCGGTCTTCGATGTTGCGGCGGACTTGTTCGGGGGTGAGGAAGTCCTGGAAGCGCGTGCGGATGATGCCGGGCGAGACGCAGTTGACGCGGATGTTGGCGGAGGAGAGTTCGCGGGCGAGGGCGCGGGTGAACTGGGGGATGGCGCCTTTGGCGACGCCGTAGGCGATGGCTCCGGCGCAACCGCGCGCGCCGGCCGCGGAGGAGATGAGTAAGATAGCGCCTCCGCCGTTTTGGGCGATGTGCGGGGCCGCGGCGCGGACGAGGTGGAAGATGGCGTGGACGTGGATGTCGAAGGCGTGGTACCAGACGTCGGGGGACACTTCGAGGATGCTGCCGGGGGCGGCGCCGCCGGCGCTATGGACGAGAACGTCGAGGCGGCCGAAGTTCGCGGTGGTTTGCTCGACGCAGGAGGTTGCCTGCGCGGGGTTACTTACGTCGGCGGGGATTAAAAGGACGCGGCGGTTGAGGGAGGCGAGGTCGTGTTTGAGTTGGCGGGCGGATTCGTCATCGACGTGGCGGCTGCAGATGGCGAGATCGGCGCCGCGGGAGGCGAATTCGCGGGCGGTGGCCGCTCCGATGCCGTGGGTGCCTCCGGTGATGAGGCAGACTTTACCGTTGAGAGTCATCGGCGGGGACGGTTAGGAGAACTGCCAGCCGCGGGCTTTATCGAGATCGCAGCGGGAGCGGTTGAGGTAAGGGCGGCGTTCTTCGAGTCCGTATTGTCGGGCGAGTTCGCGCGCGCTGACTCCGGGGCGCTTTGCTTTGAGGATGAACCAGCCTTCCATGGGAAGCCACTTTTCGCGTTCGACGTCGTTGGGGTGTTCGTCGAGGAGTTTGGCGAGTTTATGGGGGAGATTGAAGTCCTGGTGGAAGAGGCAGCGGTCGAGGTCGAGGGTGAGGCGGGTGACGTTGGAGGTGGTGCGGTTGGCGTGGTCGTGGAGGAGTTGTTCGCCGTCGATGTCGAAGGCGAGGCAGTCGGGGACCCAGGTGGAGCTGACGATGTAGTAGTTGAAGTCGATGGCGCGGGCTTGCAGGGAGCGGCCGGCGGAGTAAGCGCTGGGCCAGACGACTAACTCGGCGCCGTGATCGGAGAGGCGCTCCCAGAGCGGGGCCCAGTTGACGTCGAAGCAGATGGCGAGGCCGAGGCGGCCGAAGTCGGTGGGGAAGACCTGGACGGCCTGGCCGGGTTGGATGGGCGGGTGCTGGGAAAGTTCGGGGGTGAAGGGGTAGATCTTGTCGTAGGTGGCGGCGATGTGGCCGCGGCGATCGATGAGGACGGCGGTGTTGAGGCGGCGGGGGCCGTCGAGGCGGTCGAGGCCGCAGACGATGTAGGTGTTGTGTTTGGCGGCGAGGCGGGTGAGGGTGGAGATGGTGGGGCCGTCGAGGGGCTCGGGGGTTTGGTCGTTCTGGCCGCGGCAGGTTTCGGGGAGGGCGATCAGGTCGGCGCCTTGCGCGCCTTGTT
Organism: Acidobacteriota bacterium; assembly: GCA_021813825.1. Lineage (GTDB taxonomy): Bacteria > Acidobacteriota > Terriglobia > Bryobacterales > Bryobacteraceae > JAJYKC01. The sequence continues at coordinate 6,279 of JAKAJI010000156.1, forward strand.
CGTCGACGAGGTTTGCGATTTGATCGAGGGGGAGGCCGGGCTTGAAGCCGATGCTCGAGATGCGCACGGGGCGGCCGGGTTGGGTGGGCGCGCTGGGGGACGAGGTCTCCGCGCCTTCAACGGCGGTGAGGGAAGTGAGTGCGGCCGCGGAGTTGACGATGAAGCGCCTTCTGTCCATGGTTTGGGGGCCTTCGGTGGCTATGATATCAGCGTTGGAAGGCAAGGGCGAAGCCCTTGAGATCCCTTCGGGATGTGGGAGTAAGAAGCCAGGAGCAAGAAGCCAAGGGAGGCGGGAGAGGGAGTCGTGCGCCGGTGCGGTCTGACGGGTTTGTAAAGACAATGTCGTTACGGGTTGCTGTGTTTGGGGCGGGGTGACGGGATGCGGATGGTCCGTTCCGGGTGCGTCCCTTCGCGTTGATCAGGCCGCGGACGCGGTTGGGATACGTGACGTCGTCGTGCACGGGAGGCACGAAGGTTCTATCTCGCGCTCGGGGAAATGGGGAGAATGGGTGTGTGATTTGGATGAAGTTGTGGGCGGCGGGGTTGGTGGCGGCGGGGTGTGTGGCGTGGGCGGGGCCCGAGTTTAACCGGGACATTGCGCCGGTGGTGTTTGAGTATTGCGCGCCGTGCCATCACGAGCGGGGGGCGGGGCCGTTTGCGTTGTTGACGTATGCGCAGGTGCGGAGCCATGCGCGGCAGATTGCGACGGTGGTGCGGAGCGGGTTCATGCCGCCGTGGCTGCCGGAGGCGGGGTATGGGAGTTTTCAGGATGAGTTGCGGCTGAGCGAGGCGCAGAAGCGTCTGTTCGAGGAGTGGGCGCGGACGGGGACGCGGGAGGGCGCGGGCGCGGCGCCGGCTGCGCCGCAGTTTCCGGATGGGTGGGCGCTGGGGACGCCGGACCTGGTGCTGAAGGCTCCGAAACCGTTCGAGTTGCCGGCGTCGGGTACGGATGTGTTTTGGAATTTTGTGTACCGGACGGGGCTGAAGACGCCGCGGTATGTGCGGGCGGTGGAGATCCGGCCGGGGAAGCCGAAGCTGATTCATCATTCGAACCTGCTGGTGGACCGGGCGGGGACGGCGCGGCGGCGGGAGGCGGCGCCGGGGGCGGGGTTTCCGGGGATGGACGTGACGCTGGAGCGGACGAGCTTCGACTTCGACAGCCATTTTCTGTTCTGGAAGCCGGGTACGATTGTGCGGGCGGAGGCGCCGGGGATGGCGTGGAAGCTGGACCCGGGCGCGGATTTGATTTTGAATTCGCACATGCAGCCTTCGGGGAAGCCGGAGGTGGTGCAGCCCGAGGTGGGGTTGTATTTCACGGATCAGAAGCCGGCGAAGGAGCCGATGCTGCTGGAGCTCGATTGCGACTGGCAGCTTGATATTCCGGCGGGGGATGCGAATTTCGTGGTGAGCGACCGGTTTCAGTTGCCCGAGGATGTGGATGTGCTGGGGGTGTATCCTCATGCGCACTATTTGGGTCATGTGCTGGAGGGGTGGGCGGAGCTGCCGGACGGGGAGAAGAAGTGGCTGATTAAGATTCCGAACTGGGATCTGAATTGGCAGGCGGTGTATAAATACCGGGCGCCGGTGTTTTTGCCGAAGGGGACATGGATTGCGATGCGGTACAGCTACGACAACAGCGAGAGGAACGTACGGAATCCGTATCATCCGCCGCGGCGGGTGATGGGCGGGGACCGGGCGGTGGACGAGATGGCGCATTTGTGGCTGCAGGTGCTGCCGCGGGGGGCGGGGGATGGGCGGCTGGTGATGAAGGAGGCTTTGCTGCGGCACCGGTTGGCGCGGAATCCGCAGGATTTCGATAGTGCGATGGGGTTGGGCGCGGTGCTAATGGCGAGGCTGGATGCGCCGGAGGCGGTGAAGTATTTGGAGACGGCGGTGCGGCTGCGGCCATCGGATGCGGAGGCGCATAATTTGCTGGGCGGGGCGCTGGACCGGATTGAGGAGGGGCGGGCGGCGGAGGCGGAGTTCGAGGAGGCGCTGAAGCTCGAGCCGGGTTATGAGAATGCGCGGTTGAACCTGGCGCGGGTGGAGGCTCGGGAGGGGCGGTTCGACGCGGCGTTGGGGGATTACCGGAAGATCTTGAAGGCGGATCCGGAGGATGAGGCGGCGACGGCGGGGTTGGCGCGGGCGCTGGAGGTGCGGGGCGGGCAGTTGGAGGGGTTAGGGGAGACGGTGGAGGCGGAGGGTTTATATAAGGAGTGGGTGGAAGTGGAGCCGAAGAGCGCGGCGGCGCACGATGCGCTGGGGCGGATGCTGGAGGCCATGGGGGAGTACGGGCGGGCGTTGAGTGAGTTCGAGGCGGCGGTGCGGCTGGAGCCGGGGAATGCGGATTATGCGCGGCACCGGGCGGAGGCGGGGAAGGGGCGGTGAGGGGCGCGGCTCACGGGTGGGTGTTCCGCGGGAAGCATGATAGGCCGACTTGTTCGCGCCGTAACCCGCGTTTCGTATGACGGATCGCGCCCAGGCGGATCCCATGTGGCATCCTCGGGAGTGTGGGCTATCCCTCGACATTCACAATCAAGTTTCGAGCGCCCTCCTGCTCCCCGAGCGGATTGATCCACTTACTCCATCGCAATCAGCATAGATTCCAGCTTTGCTCTAAGTGCAAATAGCGCTCTTTGCAACCTGCTCCGGCCCAACTGACCTGGGCCCTGGCCACGAAGCCAGAACCGTCTGCCGGTTTGGAGCTGGATCGTCACTTCCAATCCGAGTGCGTCCTGTAACGATCGCAAGTACCTTACCGGCGCACCGGAGAGTGTGTAGTTCGCGGTCCCTGGTTCCAGCACAAAGCCCCGGATCGACTCGTTTTCGAACCAATGCACCTGCCCCTTGTGGGTATAGGCGATGTTGGCGATACGATATGAGCGTGTCCGGGAGCGGTTTTTAACGACAAAGTTTGGCCACGCAGAAAAGACACCACTGACCGTCTTGTAGCTCCAGTTGTAGGAGACGAGCAGATCAGTCGCTTGCAAGAACCACTGGAAAACGAGGTACATGGATACAAAAAACAGGCCTGCTCCGATTCCACCCAGCACGTTGCTCCAAACGGTTTGCCAGAAGCTCATTTTCGAGACCTTTGATGCCGCATGCACTGCCACGGCTTGAAATCGTCAAAGCAGCATTGGTGCCCCGGCTGGTCCGGTCGAACGGTCGCGAATCGGTTACGCCGCGACGGACCAGATACGGCGTTCACGGCGCTTTCCAGATGACGTGGTGTTGTTTGTCGGTGCCGAACATTACGATTGAGTCGGCAGAGGTTTGCTCAGTCGCGCCAGTACGAGCGGTGGCTAAACCTGTGCTTCCTAAATCCATGTATGAACCCTTGCCCTCCGCTATTTCAATCAGGGGAGAGTCTGACTCGAGATAGACAGAATTGCCGTTCCTGCCCACTAAATCCAAGACGCCGCCTTCGCCCCCGGGCAATAAGCTTTGGCCCCTCAGTTGGACGCTCAGCCCGCCAGGGCCCGAAAGAGTTACCTCAGCACCCGGACCACCTAGGCCAACTCCAAGGTTGGCAATATCGCCGAGATGCCCCCCGCTGGAGATGCTTTCGACCTGAATACCCCTGTCGAGCAGCGTCGTGTTGCTTTTTTCACCGGTAATTCCCAACGTGCCTGCGCCGATAACTGTCCGACTCTTTTCGCTCTCGTCATATAAGTCAATAGCGGGCCAGCAGGATTTCGGGACGGAACAATCCATGGCAATCTTTACGCGCACCTTCCCGCTTGAGTCGAGCATGTCAAACTCACCCGCTGTGAGAACGCCGTTTGTGCCGCTCCGCCGTCCCAACGAGGAGCACGATGTCATGTATGTCGCCCCCAGCGCGGCTATCACCACCAATGCCGCCGCACCGAGCCTCTTGAGTCTTTGGTTGTCCCGCTCCAGTTTTTCAAGCCGCTCCACCAACTCTGTTTCGTTCATTGTCTTTCTCCAGCCAGGGACTTTGGGCGAGTTTATCAAATCGCTTTTCGCCCGTTGTTATCGAGGAGGAG
>JAKAJI010000157.1 GCA_021813825.1 Acidobacteriota bacterium
GCGTGGGCCGCTTATCGATGGAGTCCCATGTGGGCTCGTAGGTCTGGGCGCTGAGCGGAACCAGGACAAGAAGAAAGAGGAAGAGGCGCTTCATTCCGGATTTCCTTTGGGGCAAGGGAAATCATCTCACAAACGGCGGGACGATCCTTAAGCCACCGCATCCCCGACGGGCCCCGCGAATTGCCGTATGCCTCTCCACATCGTCCGGCCAGCGCAAGGCCAAAGCACCGCCCCGACGCGTTACGACGCCTTTTCCCCAACCGGCGCGTCCCGTGCGTCCTCTATATTAATTCGCGCTTACCACCCGAACGCGCGAAACACGCCGGAGGGGAGCGTTCCCATCGTATCCGCGTAAAGACATTTCGGGCCGGATCCTGTGAGAACCGTCAACCGCTACTTCGTCGCGTGTACCTTCGGCCGGTTCGTGAAACTCGTGCTCGCATCCACCGGTACCGCGTATACCGGAATCGTGCCTACGTAACCCGACGCCGCATATCCCGCTCCCGAAATCGTGTTGTCGATGATCTTGTCGTTATTTCCGACGTCCGATACTCCCGCCTGGTAGCCCCCACCTGAAGTCGGATAACCGCACGAAGTCTCGTTTCCGCTGATGTTCGTGAGGGCGTCGTTCGTAATCGTATTGTTGATCACCTTGATGTTCGTCGCGGTCGGTGGCGGACCATTCAGATCCCAATTCGACAGGTACACCCCGACATCGTTGTTGACCACCGTGTTCCCCACAATCTGCGTTCCCGTCGTGTACGGTCCTCCGTACAGCGGGCCGCCCACCGCGAGGATCCCACCCGAAGACGCACAGTTTGCGCCGGAATACGCATTGCCGGTCACCGTATTCCGCATAATCTGGGCCGTCGCGCCCCATCCGGCCTGAATTCCGTTCTGCGCAATGTAGTCAACCACGCCTTGCCCCGTAACGATGTTATTCTCGACATCCGCCATCGCTCCCGCGCCGTTCGCAACAATCCCGCCCTTCTGATAATTCCAGATCGAATTCCCAACGATCTTCCCGGAGGCGCTGCCCGCGCCGAAAGCGACGTAGTAAATCCCCACGCCGTGTTGGTCTCCGTTCAACGGAGTCTCGCCGATGTCGTGAATCGAACTATTCAAAACATTCACCGTCACCGCTACGCTCCCGCCGTCCACTACAACCCCAAAGTAATTCGCTCCGTGAATGTTCGCGTCTGACACGGATCCTTGGCCAACGTTGTAGTACACGCCGATGTTACACCCCGTGGCGTCCACCTCCCCGGACACCGTTCCCGCCGGGTTAATCAGCACCGCAGTCAGATTGATGTTGTCGCGGTAGAACCCGGTCGTTGTGCAGGTAGCCGCAACCCCTGCCGTCATCAATAGACAGGCAAGGATAATCACAAGGCAAATGCGTATCATGAATATCTCCTTCGAGTAATTAAGTCGCAACCCGCGTGCGCGCCCCGCGCCTTCTTTGGAGCCCGCACTTAGGCGGATAAGCCGATTATACTCCGCTTAGTGTAAAACGGCGCACAATTCTTGCAATCCGTAATCCGATTCAGTACTAAGACCAGAAAGTGTACTTACCCTGACCAAAGATACTGCCGTCCGGCAACCTAAGTCAGTGCCTGCGCCGGCTCATGCAACCGCCCCGGCGCCGCATATCCTGGTCCCGATATCGCCTTGGAACGAGGAAAACAACCGGTCGTTCACCGTATCGGCAACGCCGGTATCATGGGACTGACACGCGCGAGGTCTCGATGCTACCCACCTGGAAATATGGCCTGATCGCTTTTCTAGCGGTTCTGCCCGTCATCGCCACTGCCAGTCCCGCCAATGTTACGTTCTCTACGCCCGAACCCCAAATCGACCGGTACGGCTTTGTCGAAATCACGGCTTCCATCCAGGCGCCCGATGCCGCGAACCCGTTTGAAGATGCCTCCTTGACCGGTGTCTTCGAAACCACCGCCGGCGCCCGCCGCTGGAAGGTCGAAGGCTTCTGTGATTCCACCGATGGCAGCACATTTCGGATCCGGTTTATGCCGTCCGAAGCGGCCGGCTACATTTACACCGTCACCTACAGGCAGGGCAGCTTCGAGCGGACCTCCCACGGTACATTCCGGGCCGTCGACGCGCACAAGCGGGGAACCCTTCGTGTCGACCCCGACTATCCCTGGCACTTCATCTGGGAGGGAACCGGCGAACACTACTTCTTCAACGGAACAACGGCGTACTGGCTCATGGGCTGGCGCGACGATCATGTCATCCAATACAGCCTCGACCGCCTGCACCGCCTCAAGGTCAATCGCCTGCGCGTCACCATCGCCGGCCGCTGCGCCATCTCGTTGTACGGCGAACCCGTCATGATCGACAAAAGTTGGACCTGCCTCACCGCCGCCTGGACCTCGCCTCACCCCAACGACCCCTGGCATCCGGATTTCGACTATGGCCGCTTCAACGTGGCCTACTGGCAGAAATTCGACCGCATGCTGCGCCTCGCGCGCGATCGCGACCTCATCATTTCTCTCGTCCTCGATATGAATGACAGCCATGTCCACCCCGCGGCCGCCAGCGTTGACGAACGGCGCTTTATCCGCTACGCAATCGATCGTTTCGCCGCATTCTCGAACATCACCTGGGACCTGGGAGACGATCTCGATAGTTACCGCGATGAAAACTGGACCCACGAAACCGGCACGATGATTTACAACCTCGACCCTTACAAGCATCTTGCTACCAGCCATCCCGCCGCGAGCAACGCCCATCAGGATCGTGCCTCTTCCTGGTTCGGATTTACTTCCTATCAGGAGTGGTCGCGCAATCAGCACCCCCTCATGCTCGAATCACGCAAACTCCAGGAGAAGACCGGGCGCATCATTCCTCAAACCAACGAGGAATACGGCTACGAGGACCACTACCCGCATTGGGCCGCCCCAAACTCCGATTCCGCTGACGTCTTGCGCCGCACGGCTTGGGATATCGCCATGGCCGGAGCCTACCAGACCACCGGGGAATCCGCCCGCCGGGGAACGAACATCTGGCCCGACATGGGCGGCGGATGGGTCAACGGCCGCGGCGACGACACCCAGACCATGTTTCTCGGTTATGGACACATGGTCGATTTCTTCACCAGCTTCGAATGGTGGAAAACGCTTCCTCACGATGAGCTTGTCAACGCGGGGAACTACTGTCTGGCCGACCCGGGGAAAACGTATGCGGTCTATCTTCCGCACGGCGGTTCGGTGACGATCCGGCTCGAACCCGGCCGCTACCGCGCCTACTGGTTCAGCGCGATGACCGGGCAAACCATCGATCTTCCCTCCGCCTCAGGTCCGGAATGGAAGTCACCCGAAGCTCCGGATCACAAGGATTGGGCCCTGCTGCTTCGCGCGGATTAGCCGGGAACTACAACACACCCCAGCCCCTCACACCCCCACCAAATACCGCTCCAGACTCTTCCGCAGGCTCCGCGGGGCCTCCGCCTCCACCTCCACAAACTCCCCCTCCATCCGCCGGGACACAATCCGCGCCCGCTCGTGTACCTGGTTGAGCGCCGCCCCATCGCCCACCGGAATCCGGAAATGCGCCCGCGCCACCGGGTCGAGCGTCATCGCCCGGTCCATCGCCGCAATCAGTTCCTCCACGCCCTCGCCCGTCCGCGCCGAAACCCGGCAAACCGCTGGGCCGGCATACGGCTCCAGCCCCGCTGCCCCTTCCGGCGCCAGGTCGCACTTGTTCAACACCAGCAACCGCGGCGTCGTTCCCGCCCCGATCTCCCCGATCACCTGGTTCACGTGCGCAATGTTCCGCCCCGCATTCGGCGACGACGCATCCACCACGTGCAGCAGCAGCGAAGCCTCCACCGTCTCTTCGAGCGTCGCCCGGAAAGCCTTGACCAGCGTCGTCGGCAAATTGCGGATGAACCCGACCGTGTCGCTCAGCAGCACCATCCGCTTCGAAGGCAACACGATCTGCCGCACCGTCGTATCGAGCGTCGCAAACAGCCGTGCGTCCGCCGTCACTCCCGCCCCGGTCAGCCGGTTGAACAGCGTCGATTTTCCCGCGTTCGTGTATCCCACCAGCGCCGCCGTCTCCAGCGGCACCGCCTGCCTCTGCCGCCGCTGCGTCGTCCGCCCCGCGCGCACGCTCTCGAGGTCTTCTTCGAGCTTCTTCACCCGCCGCGCAATCTTCCGCCGGTCCGTCTCAAGCTGCGTCTCGCCCGGCCCGCGCGTCCCGATGCCGCCCCCCAGTCGCGACATCTCCGTCCCACGCCCCGCCAACCGCGGCAGCAGGTAATTCAACTGCGCCAACTCCACCTGTAACTGGCCCTCGCGCGTCCGCGCCCGCCGCGCAAAAATATCCAGGATCAACTGCGTCCGGTCAACCACCCGCACCCCGAGCGCCTTCTCGAGGTTCCGCAATTGCGTCGGTGTCAGCTCGGAATCGAAAACAATCAGGCTCGCTTCGTGGAACCGCGCCAGCTCCCGCAGTTCCTCCACCTTCCCCGCGCCGATCAGCGTCGCCGCGTCCGGTGTCTGCCGCGCCTGCAGCACGGTCGCTTCCACCTGTGCGCCCGCGCTCTCGGCCAGCGCGCGCAACTCTTTCAGCGACTCCTCGGCGGTGAATGCTCCTTCACTCTCGGCGCCCGGAGCCTGCGGCTTCCGCCGCAACTCCACGCCCGCCAGAATCGCCCTCTCCGGGGCCTCCATGCCTGCCTATTCTGCCTGAGTTTCCGGTGCGCCCGGCGTCGACGCCGTCCCTACACCCGCCGGCGCCGGAGCGCCGCTGTGGAACGGCCGCGACACCACGACCGTCGAGATCGCGTGCTTGAAAATCAACTGCTCCTGGTTGTTGCTTTCGAGCACTACCGAGTACTTATCGAAACTCTTGATGCGCCCGGAAAGCTTCACACCGCTCATCAGATATATCGTGAGGAAAATCTTATCCTTGCGGGCGTTGTTTAGAAATGCTTCTTGTATGTTTTGCGCCAGCTTTTCCATGCTGCCGTTCCTTACGCCCCAGCGGGCGTCGCGTTTGGATTAAAAGACCCGCGCCCGCATCGACTTACCGCGGGCGGCCTGCCTTCATCATACCTCCCGCCCGGCTGCGCAACGCAGGCGGGAGGCACAACGCCGCGAAACGGCGGCAACCACGTCGCTACGCGCTCTTCACCGGCTTCTGCGATGCCTTCCAGTTCTTCTCGTCCCAGTACAGCACCTTCCCCTCGCGGTAGCTCTCCACCGCCAGGTTGATCACCGCCTGCGCCCGCGCGCCCGTCTCGACATCGAGATGCGGCTTCTGCCGGCTCCGCATGCAATCGAGGAAGTTCGACACGTGCGTCACCATCACGTTCTGCTCTTCAATCGGAATCGTGATCGGATCCAGCCCGAACTTCTGCGTGTACTCCGGCGTCAGCCCCGTCACATCGTGCGTCGTGTGGTCGCGGAACTTCTCCGGAATCACTGTAATGTGGTCCACCGGGGACTCGAACATCCCATGGTCCACCATGATGATTGTTCCGGCGTGCCCGCGGATCAGCCCCGGAATATGGTGCGAATTCGCCATCGACGAGCTCAGAATCAGCGAATGCCCCGCCGCGTAATCCGCCACCAGTTGGAACGTGTCCGGCACCTCGCGCGAATCCTTGAACACCCAGATCCCGCCGAAGCCGCCCACGCGCGTCGGAAACTGCGCCTGGCCCCAGCAGATCTGCATCGGCGCCACCACGTGATAGAAAAGGTCCGTCGCAATCCCGCCCGAATAATCCCAGTACTTGCGGAACCGGAAGAACCGGTCCGGATCCCACTCGTGCTTCGGCGCCGGTCCCAGCCACGTCTTCCAGTCGATGTAATCGTCGCCTTTCCCGTCCGGCCCCGCGCCCGCATCGATCGGCCAGTTCCATTCGCCCTCGATCGAGTTCCGGTGATACGACCCCTGGCTCATGATCATCTGCCCGATCATGCCGTCCTGTATCGCCTTCCGCGCCTTCCACCACTGGTCGCCCGACGTCGTCTGCGACCCGATCTGCACCACGCGCCCGGTCTCCTTCACCGTCTGCACGAGTTGCTTGATCTCTTCATTGGTGTGGCACATCGGCTTCTCGAGGTACACGTCCTTGCCCGCGTCCATCGCCGCCAGCGCAATCTTGGCGTGCCAGTGGTCCGGCGTCGCCACGATAATCGCGTCCACGTCGCTCCGCGCAATCAACTCCCGGTAGTCCAGGTACCCCGGGCACTTGTGCCGGTCCGCCGCCAATTTCTTACGCTTCTCATACACGTCGCACACGCCCACAATCTGGCACGCGTTCGTCTTCTCGCCATAACGGGCGAACACGCCGGACACATAACTGCCGCGCCCGCCGACCCCCACCACGCCCACCTGAATCCGGTCGTTCGCGCCGATCACCCGTCCCGTCGAAGCCTTCGCTCCCCGCGCAAAAGCCTGTCCCGCCGCGCCCAGCGCCAATCCCGCCGCCCCCGCGGTTTTCAGAAATCCTCTGCGATCCACAGTCTCTTCTGACATATTTATCCTTTAACTCTCCTCCCGGCCAATCCTTCGGCCACCAGTGTATCTCCACCGCCTCGCCCCCACAAGACACAAAATCCCGCCGCCGCCCGCTACAACCCTCGACCGGTCGAACGTGACGACGCCCCGCTGCCACCGCCCCGCTCTTTCCGCGCCGCGGCCGCCACGAAACGTCCCCCCGGTTGCAACCCCCCCGCGGCACGCCACACCCAACCATCCCATTCGCCAGAGCGCACGCTCCGCCCCCCGTATACAATAAATCGAAGGACCAATCCCCATGCCCAAACCTCAACGCGAGCTGATCGAAGTCCGTTGCCCTTGCTGCGAGGCCATGCTCAAAATCGACCCCGAGCTTCGCGCCGTCATCGCTCACGAAGAGCACAAAAAACCCGCCGTCATCGAAGACCTCCGCGAAGCCGTCCACAAACTCAAAGGTGAAGAAGCCCGCCGCTCCGAAGTCTTCGACAAATCCTTCGAGCAGCACAAGAAATCCAAAGACGTCCTCGCCCGCAAATTCGACGAACTCCTCAAACAAGCCAAACAGGACCCCACCGGAGCGCCCCCACCGCGCCCCTTCGACTTAGACTGAACCGCCATCGACCAACGAGCCAACCCCGGTACCCTCTGCCTCAACCCCCGGTCGCGCCCGTCCGGGTATCTGCAACTCCGCTGTCGGAAGCAATATACCCTTGCTTGTTTGCCAGACTTGTGTGACCATTAAACTGTAGTAGCAGCCCTCGACCTTGGCTCGTTCGTCCCGTTCGGTTTAATCACCCCTCGTCCGACCCTGCCCGTTATCACTCTGCGACTCAAAAGGAAGATCAAATGAAGAATGTTTTTGTAGGCAACCTCAGCTTTGGAGCCACGGAAGACTCCCTCCGGTCCATGTTCGAAGCATACGGCGTCGTCGAACGCGTCAGCCTTGTCACCGACCGCGATACCGGCCGCGCAAGGGGCTTTGGATTTGTTGAAATGACCAACGGCGCCGAAGCGGACCGCGCGATTGCGGAACTGAACGGCAGAGAATTCGATGGCCGCGCGTTGAACGTCAACGAAGCCAGGCCGAAAACCGAGCGCAATTCCGGCGGCGGCTACCGGTCCGGCGGCGGAAACGGACGCTCCCGCAATCGCTGGTAAGGCATTCGCGATGACGTCGCGGGCCGGCGAAACAGATTGCCCCGCTCACCCCGTCGCCCGCGCATAGTTCTCTTTCACAACTGTCAGTAGCGCCACTTGGTCCGGGAAAATCGCCCGACGGCCACTGCCCGACTACAATGAGGGAGCGCGCAAAAGGCATAGGCGCTCCCGGCATGTCCTGAAGCATGCCGGCCGGATTCACACCGGCAGGAACCGAATCTGCAGAGGAAAGGACTCCCATGGCTGGACGTGGCCAACAAACATTCAAGAAGCGCCAAAAAGAACAGCAGCGAAAAGACCGCCAGCAGGCAAAGATGGAGAAGCGCCTCCAGCGCCGCCACGACAGTCAGACCCAAGAGCGATCAGAACCGGAAATGGGCGAACCGGTTGTGCCGCCTCCCGCGAATTAGCCCATAACAGGAATCGTCGCGACGAGTAGCGGCGCCGCGACGGGCCGCGCTTCGGCGATCGCCGGCGGTCCCGGACATCGGAGTCGCTTAACGCGTTTTTCCCGTATTGGGATCGCTCTCGCCAACACCTCGCTCACCCGATTGCCGTTGCCATGGCCGGCGGGCTTTCGCTTGAACGCGTGACGTCTCTTTTTCCGCACACGCGATCATATCCGCCTCGGGCAACGTGAGCGACGTCCCGGGCGCCTCGGACGCCTCCAGAAGCCGGCGGCACAGCAGCGGTAACTCCTGGATGTGAAGCCCATATTTACGGACCAGCGTCAAATCGGCCCGGACAGCATGGTGCGTCCGTGTCCGAGCCTTGCCCTCGCGATCGAATTCGAACACGCGGAATCCCAGATCCTGCCGGAATCCCGTGAGCACGAAAGTCGACTTATTTCGCTCCATAATCCCCCCGCCTTTCCTTGAAAGGAACACCGGAATCTCAACGCGCGCCGAATGAATGACGGTTGCAAGCCGGCTCGTATTCAAAGACGAGCCGGTCCTGCCGGCTAACCCAGCGCGACTCGTCGCAAACCTCAAAGACGAATCCTCCGGGCGCCTTCTTCATCAGCGCGCTGCCGGCATCTTGAAGACAATCGAGCAGCGCAAGCTGGATGTTGCTTGCGTGGCCGATGTAAATCCACTCCCGCGCATTCGAGATCCCGTACAAACCCGGGGCCTCGGGGGCATAAGTGCGAATGCCTCCCGCTGTGAATGGCCGCGGAGTGATGTGTTCAAATGGCATTTACTTGGCTTCATGAATCCGCGGCCGCGCCGCATGCACGTCCAGCGCCCGGCCGTTCGTCTCTTTGCCGTTGAGTTGCGTAATCGCGCGCTCGCCTTCCGCGTCGAGCCGCATTTCCACGAACCCGAATCCCTTGGATTCGCCGCTCTTACGATCGCGGATGAGGTTCACTCGCTTGATCGCCCCGTACGGCTCGAACAACGATCGAATCTCGGATTCGGTGGCCTCGCCGGCGAGGTTCCCCACAAAGATATTTTTCACCCTGGCGTCCTTTCCTCTTGCGAACCAAAAATCGTGGCAGGGTCGGATGAGTGCGGCTCGGAACCGGGCTGATGCGAAGATGCCGGAAACTACTGGGCGCCCTCAGTCTAACACGGAACCTGCTCGCACAGAGCGGAAATCGCAATCGAACGCATGTCATCAAGCCGCTCCCCTCGAAGGTTCCTGCGCACTAACAACATTTCAACTTAGAATTGTTTCATCGCGCCGAACCCCCGGAACACGAGTCCGGCCCGCGGAGAGAACCTTCGCCCACCTCCCCGGCGAAGCCCGGACACAACACTGACCGCGGATTGCTGATCGCTGCCCCCTGACAGCTATAAGATACAATCGCACTCCATGAGCGATCTCGTCCTCGCCACCCGCCACAACCGCACCGGCATCCTCACCATCAACAATCCCCCCGTCAACGCCCTCAGCCCCGGAGTCCCCGAAGGCATCGCCCAAGGCATCGACGAATTCTCCGCCGACCCCGCCATCGACTCCATCGTCTTAATCGGAGGCGGCCGCACCTTCATCGCCGGCGCCGACATCCGCGAGTTCTCCAAAATCACCGCCTCCGGCAATCGCGGCCGCGGCCCCGGCCTCAACCCCATCCTCGACCGCATCGAATCCTGCCCCAAACCCGTCGTCGCCGCCATCCACGGCACAGCGCTCGGCGGCGGCCTCGAAACCGCCATGGCCTGCCACTACCGCGTCGCCGTCTCTTCCGCCCAGCTCGGCCAGCCCGAAGTCAAACTCGGCCTCATCCCCGGCGCCGGCGGCACCCAGCGCCTCCCCCGCCTCGCCGGCGTCGAAAAGGCCCTCGCCATGTGCGTCTCCGGCGACCCCATCTCCGCCACCGACGCCCTGTACGCCGGCATCGTCGACGAAATCGTCCCCGGCAACTTACTCGACGTCGCCATCGCCTTCGCCGAAACCATCGCCCACAACCCTCCCCGCCGCACCCGCGGCCGCAACGAAAAACTCCCCACTCCCGCCGAAGCCGCCCCGCTCCTCGCCGCCGCCCGCGCCTCCGCCCGCACCCGCCAACGCAACCTCATCGCCCCCCTCGCCGCCATCGACGCCATCGAAGCCGCCGTCTCCCTCCCCTTCGACCAA
>JAKAJI010000158.1 GCA_021813825.1 Acidobacteriota bacterium
AACTGCGCCCGCTCTTGAAATTCGGCAACCGCGCCTCACTCCTCTTCGCTACCTCCGTTCACACACCCGCGCCACGTCCCACCGCCGAACTCCTCGCTCTCTTCTCTTCTTGGATGCGCCAACCCGACGATTGTCTCCGCGCCCTCGGCGAACTCGAAGCCCGCCTGGCCCTCGAGCCCAATCCCCTTGAGCGCTCCCACCTCGCGCGCGCCGCCTCAGCCCTGCTCACTGACCACGAGCGCTTCGCCGAAGCCTTCGAAATGCTCGACCGCTTGAGCGCCTCCCTCGAAGAAGCCGGCGACGCCCTCGGCAGCTACCGCGCCCGCTGGGAGCAAAGCTGGATCCTCGAACAGTGGGGTCTCCGCCCGGCACAACCCACGCCGCCGCCACCCACCTCCACCGCCACCGAGCAGATGACGCTCCCGTTCTAATCCGTCACTCCGTGCACGGAGTCACAGATTGCTCAATCCGGCTCCCCGGAACGAGTACTTGCTTCTTGGCTCCTTGCTCCTCACTCGATCGTGACGTTCACCATGTTCGCCGCATGACCCGCCGCGGTAACCACAACCGGCACGTTGCCCATGCCCTTCAGCGAGTAGGGCAGCAACACGTTCACCTGGTCCAACCCCGCGAACGAAGGCTGCGCCCCCGCAAAAGCCGGAGTCAACGCCAACGGCCCCACCGTCACCGACACTTGGTTCTGCGCCGCCCCGCGCAACCCTGTCCCGTACAATTCAAGATAGACTTTGTCCGTCGAAGGATCGAGCGAAATCGGCGCCGGCACAATCTGGTTCCCAATCGTCTGGGCCACGTTCTCCACCGTCTGCGAGCCATCCGCATGCACCCGCAGCACCACCGCCGCGGCCAACCCCTGCGCATTTGCCGTGAAAATCCCCGGTGCGATGGCGGACACTTCAAACAGACTCGACGACACGCTCCCGTTCCCGCTAAGGATCGACGCCTGCGCCGCGCCCGCCGGCGTCCCTGCGGGTACAAGGAAGTTCACCTGACCCGGCGACACAAAGAAAATGTTCGCCGGCCGCGATACCCCGTCCGATCCCGTAATGCTCACCGTCGTCCCCGCCACGTTATCGCCCAGCGGCGGCGGCGCAACTTCGGTTTGCGTCGCCAGATTGCTCCCGAACACACTCGCAATCGAATCCGGCGCCACCGCCGCGTTCGCCGCGAAACTCGCCCCATTCACCGTCGCCGCTGCCGCCGGGGATTGGTTCAGCAAAACCTCCGCGCCCCCCTGCCCCGTCGGCGTCATCGCCCCAGAGATCGCAACCGCCAGGTCCGGCCGATTGTCCTGGTTGAAGTCGGCCACCGCAATCCCCACCGGAAGCGGACCCGTCGGAATAAACGTCTCCCCGCCGAACGTCCCATCCCCATTCCCGACAAGCGCGCCGATACCGGCATTCGTCCCCGGCCCATGCGTGATCACCAGGTCTAACTTCCCGTCGTTGCTGAAATCCGCCGCCGCGATCGCCCGCGCCCCGGCCGCAATCGCCATCGGCGGCAGCGCCGTAAACGTCCCGCCGGCGCTGCCGAGCAGGATCACCAATTGCGACGCTCCCGATGCCGTTGTGTTTGTCAACACCGCCAGGTCCGCGTTCCCGTCTCCGTTGAAGTCTCCCATCGCAATCGCGCTCGGGTTCGCTCCCGCTGGATAAATCACCGCCTTCTGAAACGTCCCGTCCCCGTTCCCCGCCAGAAAGTACACCCCGCCTTGGTCCGCGCCGAACGTCCCTTCGCTCACCGCCGCCAGGTCCATCTTGCCGTCGTGATTGAAGTCTCCCGCCACCACCGCCACCGGATGACTTCCCGCCGAAAGCGTCGAGCGCGGCGTGAACCCGCCCCCCGCGCCCGCAAACACCATCACGTCCCCGGTCCCGTTCATGCCCGCGTCCGCCACCGCCAGATCGAGATTCCCGTCACTGGTGAAATCCGCCGCCGCAAGTCCCGACGGGTTGTTCCCCGCCGCAAAACTCACCGGCGAAAGGAAGACCCCATTGGCTCCTGCCAGCAAAACCGTCACTTGCCCCGAGCCATAATCGGCAACCGCCAGGTCCGGCCTCCGGTCACGATTAAAGTCCGCCGACAGCAGCGCCGAAGGCTGCGCCGGAAGATTCGTTCCCCCGCTGGTCAGCGGAACCGACACACCCGTCTGGAAACCGCCCGAAGCCATGCCGGCCAGATAGGTCAGATCGTTCGAACCCTGATTGGCCGTAACGACATCGACAATGTGGTCCCCGCTGAAGTCCGCCGCCGCAATCGCCACGGGAGTCATGCCCGCCGGCGCAACGCTCCCCGCGCGGAAACTGCCGTCGCCGTTGCCCAGCAGCACCGACACATCGCCCGACCCGTGATCCCCCGCAATCACGTAAGGCGTGCCGCTCGCCGCCACAATGTCCAACCGCCCATCGCCGTTCAGGTCCGTCACAATCAGCGACGACGTTTGCGGCGCCACCGGGTAATTCACCGCCTGCCCGAACGTCCCGTCGCCATTGCCCGCCAGCACCGCAACCGTGCCGGACTGTTTCCCCGCCACCGCCGCGTCCGGATACCCGTCGCCGTTAAAATCGCCCACGGCAACAAACATCCCGCCCGGACTGTTCACCGGAAACGCCTGCGAAGGTTGCTGGAACGTCCCATCGCCGTTCCCCAGCAGCGACACCATCGCGCCTCCCGTTCCCGCCACCACCAGGTCCAGTTTCCCGTCGTGATTCAAATCCGCCGCCGCCACCGACGCCGCACCCTTCACTCCCGGATAAAGGCGCGCCGGCAAAAACGTCCCGTCGCCGCGCCCCAGCATCACCGTCACGTCCCCCGAACCCTCGTTCGCCACCGCCAGGTCGATATGCCCGTCCCGGTTGAAATCCGCCGCCGTCACCGACACCGGCGTCGTGTGCGCCGGATACGTCACCGCCCCGTGAAAACTTCCGTCCGGCGACCCCAGAAATACCACCGCGCCCCCGCGGTCCACCGTCGACCCCGCATCCACCGCAATCATCTCGGGCGATCCGTCGCCGTTCAGGTCCACCAACAACACCGACGCCGCCTGCGCACCCACCGGATAACTCGCCGTGTTCTTCGCCCCCAAAGGCAGCGCCGAGGTCGCCGTGAACACCTGCACGTTCCCCGAGTTCGCCGCCACAAACGCCATCACCCCCACGCTCGAAGGTGTCAGCCCGAACGCGAACGTCTGCGAAGCCGCGCCCGTCTGCGTCAACGCCTCGACCAGCGCCGCCGCCCCGCCAAACGGACTCGCCGCCGGCGTCGCCACCCCACACGGCAGAATCGACCTCAGACTATCCGGCGTTGTCGTCGTCACCGCGTACGGCGCCGACGCATTCACCGCATACTGCGTAAACGTACCGTCCAACTGCCGCAGCAGCGCGCGATACGACGCCCCACCCGGCGCGCCCAGGTCCGTCACCTGCGCCGCCGAAAACGAAATCGCCGGGCACGCCCCGGAAACCCAACCCATCGTCGCCGCGTACAGCAATCCCACGCTCACGAAATATCCGGGCTTGTTCATAGTGAAAATCCCAGTTCACATTATCGCAGTGCCTCACCGCAAAGCCACCGTAGATTCCTTCTCCGCCTTGAACCCGCCGCCACGCGCGCCGCCGCCTCGCTAATGATGGACAATAAAAGATTCGCCGGTCCAACATGCGCTGGTTTCTCTCCAGGCGGATTCCGCCCTTCACCAAGGTTCTCCTCGTCGAGAGCGGATCGCGCCATCTCACCGAATACATCCTCGCGCACCTGCACAGCCTCTACCCCGATATGCACGCCGACCTGTTCACCTGCTTCTCCGGCACGCCCGCCGGCCTCGACGAAACCACCGCAAAAATCTACCGCTCCCAGGACTACGCCGCCCGCCCCGCCCGCACCCGCGTCCTCGGCGAACTCGCCCAAAACGGTTACAACATTTTAGGCATCATTTGTTCCGGCGAGCCGGTTCTCACCCGCTGGAAATGGATCCTCGCCGCGCGCCTGCCGGCCAAGGTCTTCCTGCTCAACGAAAACGGCGATTATTTCTGGCTCGACCGCGGCCACCTCTCCACCCTCCGCGCCTTCATCGCCTACCGCGCCGGCTTGTCCGACGCGGGCGCCGTCCGAACCCTCGCCGGACTCGTCACGCTCCCATTCACTTTCACGTACCTGCTGCTCTACGCCGGGTGCATTCACATGAGGAGGTTGTTGCGAAACCCATGAAGGCTGTCTATATCGAACAACACGGCGCGGCCGATGTCCTGATCTTCGGCGACCGCCCCACCCCAGAACCCGGCCCCGGCGATGTCCTCGTCCGCGTCGCCGCTTCCGGCGTCAACTTCATCGACACCTATCACCGCGCCGGACTCTATAAAGTCGCCTTACCCTTCACCCTCGGCGTCGAAGGCGCGGGCACGGTCGAATCCGCCGGCGCCTCGGTCAAGAACTTCACCCCCGGTGACCGCGTCGCCTGGGCCATGGAGCCCGGCTCTTACGCCGAACACGCCACGGTCCCCGCCTGGCGCCTCGTCAAAATTCCCGACGGCCTCAGCTTTGAAACCGCCGCCGCCGCAATGCTCCAGGGCATGACCGCCCACTACCTCACCCACTCCACCTTCCCGCTCGCCCCCGGCCACACCGCCCTCATCCACGCCGCCGCCGGTGGTACCGGACTCCTGCTCGTGCAAATGGCCAAAATGCGCGGTGCCCGCGTCATCGGCACCGTCGGCACCGCCGCCAAGGCCAAACTCGCCCGCGAAGCCGGCGCCGACGACGTCATTATTTACACCGAACAGGACTTCGCCGCCGAAGCCCGCCGCCTTACCGCCAACACCGGCGTCGACGTCGTCTACGATTCCGTCGGCAAGTCCACCTGGGAAGGCAGCCTGAACTCGCTCAAACCCCGCGGCTACCTCGTCACCTTCGGCAACGCCAGCGGCCCCGTCCCCGAATTCGCCCCGCTGCTTCTCACCCAAAAAGGTTCGCTCTTCGTCACCCGCCCCAGCCTCGCCCACTACGCCGCCACCGCCGAAGAAGTCGCATCCCGCGCCGGCGACGTGCTCGACTGGATCCAAACCGGCCGCCTCAAACTCCGCATCGATCGCACCTACCCGCTCGCCGAAGCCGCCCAGGCCCATCGCGACCTCGAATCCCGCGCCACCACCGGCAAACTGGTCCTCCATATATGACCGGCGCCGCCGCGAAACTCATCGCTCGCCTCGGCGAAGCCAAACTCGACGCCTTCTTCGTCTCCGCCCCCGCCAACGTCCGCTACCTCACCGGCTTCACCGGCAGCAACGGCCTCGTCGTCGTCGCCCGCTCCGGCCTGACCCTGTTCACCGACCCCCGCTACACCATCCAGGCCGGCGAGCAGTCCTCCTGCCCCGTCCGCGTCGCCCGCGGCCCCTTGAGCCGCGCCGCCGCTAAACTCGCCGCCCGCAAACGCTGGCGCCGCGTCGGCTTCGAATCCGGCCGCATGATCTTCAGCGACTACTCCACCCTCCGAGACTCCCTCGGCCGCGCCGTCACCCTCTCCCCGCTCGGCCCCCTCGTCGAAGAACTCCGCATGGTGAAGTCCCCGGACGAAATCTCCCGCATCCGCCGCAGCGTCCTCACCAACTCTCTCGCCCTCGACGCCGCCCTCCCCGTCGTACGAGCCGGCGTCACCGAGCGCGACATCGCCGCCGAACTCGAATACCAGCAGCGCCGCCACGGCGCCGAAAAAGCCGCCTTCGACACGATCGTCGCCGCCGGCCCCCGCTCCGCCCTGCCTCACGCCGAGCCCGGACCGCAGCCGATAATCGCCAATCATCTACTATTGATAGATATGGGCGCATGCCAGGACGGCTACTCGAGCGACATGACTCGTGTCTTCGCCCTCGGCCGCGCACCCGCAAAACTTCGCACTATCTATCGCGCCGTGCTCGAAGCCCAACAGGCCGCCACCGCCGCCGTACGCCCCGGCGTCACCGCCGCTTACGTCGACGGCCAGGCCAGAAAGGTGCTCAAAGCCCACGGCCTCGGACCCGCCTTCGTCCACTCAACCGGCCACGGCCTCGGCCTCGAAATTCACGAAGCGCCCCGCATCGGCGCAAAAGACACTACCGTGCTCGCCGCCGGAATGGTCATCACCATCGAACCCGGCGCTTACATTGAGGGCCTCGGCGGAGTCCGCATCGAGGACACCGTCCTCGTCACCCCTTCCGGACACGAAACGCTGACGCCCACCTCCAAGGAGTTAATTTCCCTTTAGCATGTCCAACGAAGAGATCAAGCAACTGATCCAGCTCGTCATCGAGTCCGGAATCGCCGAACTCGAAGTGCAGCGCGGAGAGAACCGGGTCCGTATCCAGGCCCGCGGCGCTTCCAACGAAACCCTCGTCGCCGTTCCCGCGCACTCGCCCGTCGCCGCCGCGGTCCCCGTGCATTCCCCCGCTGCCGCCGCCCCGGCCCCCGCGCCCGCCCCCAACGGCGCCCCACAGGATGCCACGCTCGTGAAGTCCCCCATCGTCGGCACCTACTACGACGCTCCTTCCCCCGGCGCGCCTCCCTTCGTCAAGGTCGGCGACAGCGTCGAGCCCGGCCACGTGCTTTGCATCATCGAATCCATGAAACTCATGAACGAAATTGAAGCCGAAGTCAGCGGCACCGTCGTCGCCAAGCTGATGGAAAACGGCCGCCCCGTCGAGTACGGCGAAGCCCTCTTCGCCATCCGGCCCCGTTCCTGAGCGGATACCAACGATGTTTCAAAAACTGCTGATCGCCAACCGCGGCGAAATCGCCGTCCGCGTCATCTGCGCCTGCAAGGACCTCGGCATCAAAACCGTCGCCGTCTACTCCGAGGCCGACCGCCACAGCCTCCACGTCCGCTTCGCCGACGAAGCCATCTGCATCGGACCCGCCAAAAGCGCCCGCAGCTACCTCGACATCCCCGCCGTCATCAGCGCCGCCGAGATCACCAACGTCGACGCCATCCACCCCGGCTACGGCTTCTTGAGCGAAAACGCCGATTTCGCCGAAGTCTGCGAAGCCTCCGGCATCAAGTTCATCGGCCCCCGCCCCGAAGTCATCCGCAAAATGGGCTTGAAGCAACTCGCCCGCACCGCCATGTCCGAAGCCGGCGTCCCCGTGCTCCCCGGCTCCAAGGGTATTCTCGACGGCGCCGAAGATGCCCTCGAAACCGCTTCCCGCATCGGCTATCCCGTCATGCTCAAAGCCTCGGCCGGCGGCGGCGGACGCGGCATGCGCATCGTCCGCGAACCCGGCGAACTCCCCAACCTCTTCGCCCAGGCCTCGTCCGAAGCCCAGGCCGCTTTCTCCTGCCCCGACATGTACATGGAAAAGCTCATCGAGGCGCCGCGTCACATCGAGTTCCAGGTCATCGCCGACGAGCACGGCAACGTCGCCGTCCTCGGCGAGCGCGAGTGCTCCATCCAGCGCCGCCACCAGAAACTCCTCGAAGAAGCCCCCTCCACCGCCGTCAGCCCCGAACTCCGCCGCACCATGATGGCCCGCCTCGAAGAAGCCATGCGCGCCGTCGGCTACACCAACGCCGGCACCGTCGAGTTCCTCATGGACGAAAACGGCGGCCTCTACTTCATCGAAGTGAACGCCCGCATCCAGGTCGAGCACCCGGTCAGCGAAGCCATCACCGGTGTCGATCTGGTCAAAAGCCAGATCCTCGTCGCCGCCGGCGCCCGCCTGCCGGAGATCATGAAGCTTCCCGTTGAAATCCGCGGCCACGCCATCGAGTGCCGCATCAACGCCGAAAACCCCGAAACCTTCGCCCCCTCGCCCGGCCGCATCACCGGCCTCAACTTACCCGGCTCGATCGGCGTCCGCGTCGACACCCACGCCTACACCGACGGCGTCATCCCGCCCTACTACGACTCCCTCGTCGCCAAACTCATCGCCTACGGCCAGGACCGCAACGAAGCCATCGCCCGCATGCGCCGCGCCCTCGAAATGTTCGTCGTCGAAGGCATCTACACCACCATCCCCCTCCACGAGCGCATCCTCGAAGACCCCGACTTCCTCGCCGGCCGCCTCGACACCAAATTCCTCACCCGCCTCGGCAAATCCGCCGCCCGCACCTAAGGGGCGCGGGCCCGCTCCAATGGCCCTTCGCAATTTGCGTATCGTGGACGAAACGGCAGAACCGCCGATGACTGTCGTGAAGACCGCCCGGATCCTGAAAGACGTGAAGCCGTTGGCGCGCCGATCTTATAAGGGCCGGAGCAGGCAATTGCCTGGACACCCGGCGAGAACCAGGACCTGCGGGTCAGTCGGGTCGGGTGCCGGAAGTCGACGTGCGCGAAGTCCTCGCGAAGATGGGCCTGAGTCAGGCTCAGTTCGCCACCAAGTTTGGCTTCCCACCCGCCACCCTACGGAATTGGGAACAGAGCCGGGCGCACCCGAATGCCCCAACAAGAGTGCTACTAGCCGTGATTGCCAAACACCCCGAAGCGCTAGACGACGTCGTGCGGAAGGCGCGCTGAGGCAGGACAAGCTCGAACATAGCCCCTCCCAAGCGCAAAGCGGAGAGTTGCACGAAGGCGGCAAAGTGATTGCCGGCCTCCACGGCGTGATCGCAATAAACATCAGCGCACGCCGATCGCTATCGATGCTGCGCCACCGGAAAGCGATGCGGCCCATGCGTCGTAATCATCGGCGTACAAAGCCCGATGAGGAGCGCCGCCGCGACCACGCCACCGATGCCCACCAACGCATATGAACTCCGCCGTGCGGTGCCGCTGCTCGCCATGCGCATCACCCACAACCGCAACGGCCGCGAGAGGTGCGTAAAAAAAGCCATCACGGAAAGGCAGTAATACGGCGCAAGGAAAACGCCGTCCGGGCTCGAAAGCAACCCGCCCGGACCGGCCGAAGCATACGTGAAATCCGGACCGCGATTTAACAACTCCCGTCCCAGCACCGCAATGGCGAGTGTGTGCGACCCCAGGAAAACCACGCTATACACGCCGCAGGCCAACTGAATCAGGTATTCGGCCGAGCCGCGCCGCGTAAATGCCTCCGCCCCCATCGTCAGTCCCGTGATCACTTGCAGGATCAGCAGCCCGACCAGGATCGGTTCGGCGACCGGCGTGCGATAGGCCAGGCGAAGCAGCGAAGCGGACCAGGTATACGTTTCAGGGCTCTTGAGGATGGTCAGGTTCGTGGCCAGGTGCGCCAGGATGAAAAGCCCGATCGCGATCGCGCTGACCGCGTGCACGAACTTGATTTTCGAGACCACCTTGGCAGAAAATACCGGCGCCGGATGAGTGATGCGCCACAACATCACAGCGGCGATCGCCGCCCACAGAGAAAACCAAACCAACGTGCTCTTGTCCGGAATATGCACCACCGCCGACACGATTCCGGAAAACACGCGAAGCACCGGGGCGAGGATCAAAAGCATACCCAGCCCGCGCCGAACCAGTGCCCGCTCGGTGGCCTCCCCCGCTGTTCCAACCAACAACCACAGTCCGCACGCCGGAAACGCGAGCACCAACGCCGCGGCCAGCGTAAACAGCAAAACCTGCCCGGCCGACGACGGCATATGTGCGGCCAGAAAAACCGGCAACGCCGTGAACGGATAAGCGACAGCCGCACCGGCCGCAGCCAAACCCCACCAATACGGGCTGGCCTGTCCTTTCACGGCTGTGGCAATCATGGCTGTGCGTGCCGGCAGCATTCCGGGAAATTACGCGTGAAGCGCTGCGGCCCGTTGCCAAGTCTATCATCCAACCTCGAGGCTTCGAAGCTGCCGCTCCGCGCCGGGCCTCTACCGCGCGGCCGGCATCACAACCGCAACCTCCGCCCGAGACGGACCGCCGGACCGGCAGCCCGGTTGATAGCCCGGCTGGAATAGCCCTCTTTCGCGACGCGTCCGCTCATCGCGTCCCCGTAGCGAACGAACCGGAAGATCCTCCCGAACCGGTCGCTCTCGCGCGTCCCTGACCCTCATGAACCCGCATCCGCCCGGAACAGCCCACTCCTCGCCGCTACAGCCTTCATACGTCAGATACACGCGGCGAGTCTGCAACCAACGCGGCATAAGGTACCCGACACTAGCAGCCCCGCACAACCTTCCCCCAACGCGTATCGATACCAGCCCCGCAGGCGCGTCACACAATCTTGCCCCGCCACGTGCATCCGTCACCGCGGACACGATCTTCCCGCCATCCTGTGCAGATCGG
>JAKAJI010000159.1 GCA_021813825.1 Acidobacteriota bacterium
TGGTTTCCCCGTTCCCGCTTCGCCGCCGCCGGCCCTACTGACGCCGTCAAGCAGCTCATTGCCGCGCAGGATGGCGAGCACGGCATCCCCGACGCCTTTCGCGACAAGCTGAACGTTGTCCCCGAAGGCAGCCAGTTCTGGCTCGCCTATATTGGCAGCCCCGCCGCGCTCGCCCCGCAGACGCCCCAAGGCAGCACCCTCGGCAACATCCTCGAAATGGTACGCGGCGTCAACGGCCTCGCCCTCGGCCTCGACCTCCGTACCGGGCTCCACCTCGAAGCCCAGGTCACGTGCAACGCCGAAGACGACGCCCGCCGCGTCCGCGACGCCCTCCGCGGCCTCATCGGCATGGGCCGCCTCAGCACCCCCGACAATCAGCCCGACCTGCTGAAAGTCTTCGACGCGATCGAAGTCAACCGAGATCACGCCGCGGTTAACGTGAGCGCAAAGCTCCCCCAAAACTTAGTAGATGAATTTTTGGATACCTGGCTGAAGCGGCGCTAATCCTTCGCCGCGCCCACCACATTGCGCGGAGGAGGAATCGCCTCGCCCAGGTTGATCGACCCGCCGCCCTCGCTCACGTAATTGCGGTTCCAGGCCGGAATCTCCACTTCCACGTCCCCCTTCACCACCGCCTGGCAACCCAGACGGGAATGAAGCGTCAGCCCCGGCGCCATGTCCAGACGATCCAGCTCATCGTCTTCGGCCTCGCTCAAATTCGCGTCGCCGTTCTTTACAATCACGTGGCAGGTTGTGCACGCGCAGCTTCCCCCGCAGGCATGCTCGAGGTGAATGCCGAAATTCAGGCAAACGTCGAGAATCGACTCCGGCTTGCCGTGATCCTGATAGGGCAGCTTCCCGGACTCAAACTCCACCGTCTTTCCGTCAATCGTTACTTTCGGCACCTTTTCATTGTAACAATCGCCCCCTCTATCGAAGCCCCAGACGCAGTTCGATCGCCGTGTTCCGCGGATAGTCCACCTCGTGGCCGCGCGCCAGCCAGTGCGTCACCAGCGAGTGCATGAAGTTGTAGGCGCCGAACCCCATCGGCACCGGGCTCCCCGCGCCAGAACACACCGCCGCCAGCATTCCCAGAAAACCGATCCCTCCCGGTTTTTGCTCCGGCATCGACGACACGACAAACGAATCCCCGTCCGGATCGAAAAAGCTCCGCAGCGCCAGCACCGTCGCCAGCGTCCGGTGCCGGTCCGCCTCTGCCGTCGAGCCGCCCTCGGCGTCGATCTTCACCTCGTTTGCCGCCGGTGACTCCGCCCCAAGCAGAGTTCCCTCCATCGCTTCCCGCTCTCCATCCACCCGCCGTACGTCGCGGATGTTGAACCGCAGCACCCCGCCCCGCGCCAGCTTCCGGGCCGGCCGGGCCTGGCTCACCACCCCATCCAGCTTCGTACCCTCCGGCAGCAGCACCTGGCCGCCCGCATTGAGCAACGGCTCGCTCAGCTCCGCCTCCACCTTGTCCCCATACTTCGCTGTAGCCGAATCGAGCGGCGTCAGCAGCCTCGCCCGCACCACCGCGCCGTCCGGCGGCACAAATCCCCCATCCGCAGCCTCCTCAATCCTCGCCCCCGCCGGCACAACCATCACCGGCGCCGTCAATTCCGCGTCATACCTGGTTCCCGCCTCAATCCACTGCGGATGCAACGGAAGCCGGGGCTCCACATAGTCCTTGATACTCCGCATCTTGCCCGGACTTTTGAACCAGTGCCCCACGCTGCGAACACTCCCTTTCGCCTGGTTAAGGAAGGAGCGGAAAAAACCCGGCTGATTCCCCAGCCCCACCCCGAACCGCACCATCTGCCCGTCATGAGGCGCCACCTTGGTCGCCATCGCCACTCGCTGATTGCCGAGGTCCAACTCCGAAAACTCGAGGCCCGCCGTTCGCAGCGGCGTGAAATCCGCCCGCGCCCACGCCCCCGCCCGCTCCCGCCCGCGCACGGGCTTCACTTCCGCCACCCTCCCCACCACCTCCGCCCCGCGCGGAATCACAAGCTGATCGCCCTCGTAAACCGGATCCACGACCCTCGCCCGCACCAGGCGCCCGGCCGTCCGGTCCACCGGCAGTCTTTGTTCCAGCGACACCCGCAGCAGCGTCCCCGCCGGCAGACGCACCCCTGTCTGCGCCGCCGCCCACCCGCAGCCCAACTCTAATAAAGCCAAGACTCGCAGCGTCTTCCGCATCTTGTATCCGCGAATAGTGCTCTGACGCTTCCCGCGGCGCCCGCGTTCCGCTCCAATGCTTCTCACCATCCTCTTCCCGCCTAAGCCATAATGAAGGGATGCGGTATTTCGTCCTCGCGCTGGCGGGTTTCGTGTGCGCCGGCGCCTTCGTCGCCCGGGCAGCCGATAATACGCCTGTTCCGGAAAACCCTCAAATTATTGAAGAGATTGTCGCCAAGGTCAACGGCCAAATCATCACCAAGGGCGATCTCTCCCGCGCCGAGCGCGACCTCGACGCCGACCTCCACCACCAGGGACTCTCGGGCGCCGACTACGAAAAGGCTTACGAACAGGACAAGAGCGACATCCTCCGCAATAAAATCGACCAGGCTCTCCTCGTCCAGAAGGGCAAAGACCTCGACATCAACGTCGACAGCGACCTGAGCAAGTACCTCGCCGAACTCCAGAAAAACTCCGGCATCGCCGACCCCGACAAGTTCCACGAATACGTCCGGGAGCAGACCCACATGTCCTATGAGGACTTCGTCCAGCAGGCCAAGGACGGCATCATCACCCAGCGCGTCATCCGCCAGGAAGTCGGCAGCCGCATCGTCGTCAAACACGAAGACATCGAGAAGTACTACAACGAGCACAAAAGCGAATTCGTCCGCAAGGAACAGGTCTTCCTGAGCGAAATCCTCGTCTCCACTAACGGCAAAAACGCCACCAGCATGGAGGCCGCTCTGAAGAAAGCCAAGGATCTCGCCACCCGCGCCAAGAACGGCGAGCGCTTCGCCGACCTCGCCAAGGACAACTCTGACGCCGTCACCGCTCCGGCCGGCGGTGAACTCGGCGGCTGGGCGAAAGGCCAACTCGCCCAAAAAATCGAAAGCGCCGTCTGGAACCAGCCCCGCGGCTACGTCACCGACCCCATTCAGGTGGAAAACGGCTACCTCATCCTCAAGGTTGATGATCACCAAAAGGCCGGCCAGGCTACTCTCGACGAAGTCTCCAACGAGATCATGGAGAAACTCTTCACGCCGAAAATGCAGCCGGCCGTCCGCGAATACCTGACCAAGCTCCGCACCCAGGCTTTCCTGGAAATCAAACCCGGCTACACCGACAGCGGCGCCGCCCCGGGTATGGACACCACCTGGGTCGCTACCGCCCAACTCAAGCCCGAAACCGTAACCAAGGAAGAAGTCGCTAATCAGAAGCGCCACAAGCGTCTCCTCGGCGTCCTCCCGGTCCCCGGCACCACCGCTACCAGTTCTTCCAAGAGCGCCAAGTAACCGCGTCCGCGCGCGAGGCTCGCATGAAAACGCCCTATGTAAGTGAACTGCAGGCGAATCAGACGATCACCGGCACGTTCCTCGTCCAGTCCAAGGAAGCCCGCCAGAAAAAAACCGGCGAGCCCTACCTCTCGCTCGTCCTCATCGACAAAACCGGCGACATCGAAGCCAAAATGTGGGACAACGTCGCCGAAGTCATGGACACCTTCGACCGCGACGACTTCATCCGGGTCAAAGGCATGACCCAGTCCTACCAGAACCGCCTCCAACTCACCATCCACCGCCTCGCCCGCCTCGACGACGCCTCCGTCGACTTCGCCGACTACTTCCCGGTCTCAAAACGCGATCGCGACGAAATGTTTGCCGAACTTCAGGCCATCGTCGCCGCCATCCAAAATCCCCACCTCCGCGCCCTCCTCCAGTCCTTCTTCGCCGACCCCCAACTCGCTGCCGCCTACCGCCTCGCCCCCGCCGCCAAATCCGTCCACCACGCCTTCCTCGGCGGCCTCATCGAACACGTCCTCAGCCTCTGCGGCCTCGCCCGCGATATGGCCGCCCACTACCCCTACGTCGATCTCGACCTCCTCCTCACCGGCGTCCTCCTCCACGACATCGGCAAGCTCAGCGAACTCACCTACGAGCGCAGCTTCGGCTACAGCGACGAAGGCCAGCTCCTCGGCCACATCGTCATCGGCCTCCGCATGCTCGCTGAAAAATTCTCTACCCTCCCGGACTTCCCGCCCCGCCTCCGCACCCTCGTCGAGCATATGCTCATCAGCCACCACGGCGAACTCGAGTTCGGCTCCCCCAAACAACCCCTCTTCCCCGAGGCACTCCTCCTCCACCACCTCGACAACCTCGACTCGAAAATGGAGTGCATGCGCGCCCTCATTGAAAGGGATAGCGCCTCCGGCGCGCTCTGGACCTCCTACAGCCCCGCCCTCTCCCGCACCGCCCTCCGCAAAGCCCTGTTCCTCGAAAAACCCCAGCCCTCCCCCGCGCCTCCTCCATCCCCCGCCGCCGCGCCGTCAGCCCCCGCCGCCGTGCCCCAGCAGGCCGGCCTCTTTGCCGAAAAACTCCAGGGCGCTCTCCGCCGCCGCGACTAACTAACTTCTAACCCGACGCCCGCAGCCGCGTCTCGATGTCGTCGAACAACGCCCCAATCGCCCCGTTGCGCAGCAGCAGGCGATGGCCCCGCGCAAACACGTTCACCAGCCCCGTACGGTTCTCCAGCCGCAGTTCGCAAAGAAATGGAGCCCGCAGCACCTCCTCAATTTCCTGCCACACCGCCACCGCGCCGTATCCCCTCGGCTCCAGGGCCACAAACCCCGCGCCGTCCCATCCAAACCACTCGCACCGCCCGCTGATCCTTCCCGCAAGGTGCTCGGCGAACTCGATCACAATCTGCCGCAACCCCGCGTCCCCAAACCGGCTCTCCAGGTTCCGCCGTCCGGTCACGCTCACCAGAAACACCTCCCGCTCGCTCAGCCCGGAAAGCCTCCGCCGCAGGCTCGCTTTCCCGGCCCAGCCCGTCACTGCGTCCCGTTCCCGCTCGCCCTGCACCGCCGGCGCAAACCCATCCGCCGAGTCCGGCTCCAGATCCCTCGCTAGCGCTCGCATCTGCGCCAACGCCGCGCTCAACTCCTCCGCCGCCGCCACCGTCTTCCCAATCAGCGGCAAACCTTCGGTGTTCGCCGCTACCTTCTGCACCGCACTCACCGACACCGGTAGTTCCGCCGCAAGCCGCCTCAACCGGTCCAGCAGCGCTTGGGCCTCGCCCGGCGGTAAGCTTCCATCGCCCATCGTCTGCTCTATCCAGGCTTCCGTTCCAGCGGTTGCAGATTACAGATCAAGCTTTCCGTGATACTTCATCTCCTTCAATACAAACTTCCGCTCAATCTTCATCCGACCCATCGTCGTCTCGAATGTAACTTCCTTGTTGTCCAAACTCAGAGGCGCAGTCCGCGGAAAATAAAACAGCGTCTCGGTCGAACCATCGGCCGCCGGCTGGTTAAACTTTACGTCCTCGCACTCGATCGGCAACTGATTTTTCCCTAAATCCAGCTTCGTCGCCGCCATCAACCGCGACTTCCGCTGCTCGTCGGTCGGAGGATTCTGCCCATCCGCCGGTACATCGCCCTGCCGGCGCTGCGGCATTGCGGGCAAACCCGACACCGCAATCACGTAATCCTTGTCCGGTTTGTCCAGCGTGTACCCCTTCTCCCCCGGCGCCGGCAGTTTTCCCGGAAACTCCGACCGCATCACCGCCTCTTTCACCGGCATCGCGCTCACCCAGCTCACCACCACGTTTTTCGGCAATTCCCGCCGCCCCTCCCCTCCCCCAGGGCCGCCCATCCCGCCCCCGCGCCCGCCGCCCATCCCGCCGCCCGGCCCGCCCATTCCTCCGCCCGGCATCCCCATGCCGCCTCCGCCCGGCCAGCCCATCCCTCCGCCACCCGGCATCCCCATCCCGCCACCCGGAAACCCAACTCCCATCCGCCGCCGCGGCGGCCCGCCTCCATTGTCTTGAGAGCCCGACCGGTTAAACGAAACCGTCGCCTTCCTCGACCACGGCGAGTCCGTCAACACCTTCTGAACGTCCTGCGCCGTCCACTCTTTGTAGTCCTTGGAATCCCACACCTGCGCCGCGCACACGAGCGCCGCGGACGCCACAAATACACTTCCCGCCCGGTATTTCATAACACCGCGTGGGACGCCGCCCCGTCCAACCCGGTTCCCCGGCCCCTCTTCAAGTTTTGTAAAGAGCCCCTACCACTCCACCCCGCGTGCCCGGAGTTCCCCCTCTAATTGCGCTGCCGACTCAAACCGCACCGCGTCAATCCCCTGCCGTAACGCCCCCTCCACAAACTCCGGCATATCGTCGGCGAAAAAACATTCCCCCGCCTCGCACCCCGCCGCCGCCACCGCCTGCGCGTAGATCTCCGGCGCCGGCTTCATCGTCCCCGCTTCGTGCGATAGAACCCGCCGCTCGAAATAACGCAGAAAATCGAACCGCCGCTCAATCTCCGCAAAGTGAATCGGGTTCGTATTCGAAAGCAGCACCAGCGGATACCTACGCCCCAGCGCCTCCAGCGTCTGGTTCGGCACAAGCTGCTCGATGAAAATCCGGTTCCAGATCTCCAGGAACTCCTCGTAGCCCATCTCCACGCCCAGCAGTTCGCAGAAACGCGTGACAAACTCCTCCTGCGCCATCTGCCCCGAATCGAGCCGCTTCACCAGACCGCTCTCCCGCAGCCTCCCCCGCACCACCTCCACTGGCTCGGCCAGCCGCGGCGCCATCTCCGTCCACGCCCGCCCGAAATCAAACTTCACCAATACGTTCCCCATGTCCAGCAATATCGCGCGTGTCATCGTCTACTTCCATTCAATCGGACTTCGCCCACGGGGCGCAACGCCGGACCTTGTATGATGAGGAAACCAACTATGGCAAACGCGACCCCCGAAGAACGCGCGTTCGGTTTCAATACCCGCGCCCTGCACGCCGGCTATACGCCGGATCCCACGACCGGATCCCGCGCCGTGCCCATCTATCAGACCACATCCTTCGTCTTCGATAACCCCGATCACGCCGCCGCCCTCTTCGCGCTCGAGCAGTTCGGCAACATCTACACGCGGATCATGAATCCCACCACCGCCGTCCTCGAGCAGCGTTTGGCGTCGCTTGAAAACTCGGCCGCCGCCCTCGCCCTATCGAGCGGCCAGGCCGCCCAGTTCCTCGCCGTCACCAGCCTCCTCGGCGCAGGTGACCACATGGTCTCCTCCAGCACCCTCTACGGCGGCACCTTCACCCAGTTTGACGTCAGCTTCCGCCGCCTCGGCATCGACGTCACCTTCGTCGAACCCGACGATCCGGAAAACTTCCGCAAGGCCATCACCCCGAAAACCCGGCTCGTCTACGGCGAAACGCTCTCCAACCCCCGCGGCAACGTCCTCGACATCGAAGCCGTCGCCAAAATCGCCCACGAAAACGGCATCCCGCTCGCCGTAGACAACACCTTCGCCACTCCCTATGTCTGCCGCCCCGCCGATTTCGGCGCCGACATCATCCTCCACTCGCTCACCAAGTTCCTCGGCGGCCACGGCAACTCCATCGGCGGCGCCATCGTCGACGCCGGCCGCTTCAACTGGAACAACGGCAAGTTCCCGCTCTTGAGCGAACCCTCCCCCGCCTACCACGGCATGAAATTCACCGAAAAATTCGGCAACCTCGCCTTCATCATCAAAGCCCGCGTCGAAGGTCTCCGCGACATGGGCCCCTGCATCAGCCCCTTCAACGCCTTCCTCATCCTCCAGGGCATCGAAACCCTTGGCCCCCGCATGGACCGCCACCTCGCCAACACCATGGCCGTCGCCCAATTCCTCGCTAAACATCCGCAAGTCGCCTGGGTCAAATACCCGTCGCTCGAAGACAGCCCCTACGCGAAGCTCGCCGCCAAGTACGTCCCCAAAGGCGGCGGTGCCGTCTTCTCCTTCGGCATCAAAGGCGGCTACGAATCCGCCCGCCGGTTCATCGGCGCCCTGAAACTCTTCTCCCACTTGGCCAACGTCGGCGACGTCCGCAGCCTCGTCATCCACCCGGCCTCGACGACCCACCAGCAGTTGCCCCCCGACGAGCAACTCGCCGCCGGCGTCACCCCCGATCTCGTCCGCGTCTCCATCGGCTGCGAAGACCTCGACGACATCCTCTGGGACCTCGAAAACGGCCTCGAAGCCGCCCGCTGACTTCCGGCTCCAGGCCCCTCCTCGACATCAACCGGATCTGCGAGAATGTTGAGGTAGTAGCGGAGCTGCCATGCCTGCAACGGGCCTCGATATAGTAACGGAGCCGGAAGATCTACTGTTTCCCTCCGAGCTCGAAACCGGGCACGGAGGGGGCAACAATAACGGTCCCGGCGACTTCGATCCGGGCGGCCACGGCGGAGGCGGCGGCGACGGCGATGACGGCGAAGACGATGCGCCTCTCGGTGTCTACCGCATCAGCCTCTGGGCCACTCTCACCGCCATCGGAACGCTCTTCCTGATGCTCGGCATCGCCTACGTCGCCCGTAGCCAGATGCCCAAATTCTGGCAGCCCATCACGCTGCCCCGCGTCCTCTGGTACTCCACCGCCGCGCTTCTGTTGAGCAGCGTCACCTGCGAAGCCGCCCGCCGCGCCATCCACCACTACCGCGAAACCGCCTACGGCGCCTGGCTGCTGGCCACCGCCGTCCTCGGCGCTACATTTCTCTACTTACAAGTCCAGGCCTGGATCCGCCTCTCGGCCCGCGGCGTCTTCCTCTCGGAAAATCCGCACAGCTCGTTCTTCTATCTCTTCACCGCCGCCCACGGCCTCCACTTACTCGGCGGCATCCTCGCGCTGCTCTATCTCACCCTCTGCGCCTGGCTCCCTATCGGCCGCCGCCGCCGTCTCGAAGTCCGCCGCGAAATCGCCGACGTCATCACCATCTTCTGGCACTTCATGGACGGCGTCTGGGTCGGCATCTTCGCCCTCCTGCTCACCGTCGGCTAACCGCCGGGGCCGGCGCTCCATCGGACCACTCCCCGACCCACACGAGAAAAATCGTCAGCCGCTCTTCAGGGTCATTCGCCGCCATCACCGGCGAGCCCGTCAGGTTCGCGCCCCAGCTTTTCTCCGCATCGCCCGGAACAAAGAACATCAAGTGCGGATGCCAGCTCTTGTCGCGGTCGCTTAGATATTGCTGCTTCGACATCATGTAGCATATCGCCCCCGGCTCGAGCGCCGGCAGTTCCTTTTTCTCGAACGCGGAGGCTAGCGCCTTCCCGATCTCGCCCCTCGATTTCCCGGACAGCACCATCTTCGTCTTCATCAGGTATATCGGCGCATAGGTCCTCGCCGCGGAAGGATTAAAACAAATCGGAGAGCGGACCTTGGGATTCCAGAACTCTGGATCGTCGGTCGAGGCGCCCCACGCCCGCTCCACCACACAGAGAAATCCATTCTCGCCACTTACAGCCGTTCGATAACCGCTTCGCCCCAGCACCATCACTTCGGCGCCGTCGGAAATCGATGCGGGCGCGGCACTGCGAGCCAGCGCAATCTCCGCGTTCTGATCGGCAATCAGATACTCATCCACAGGCGCCATAGCCCGATAGGAAGCCTCCCCGGACTGTCCCCGCACCTGCCCGCCCGCGTCCGCGATGCTGATGGCAGCAAGGATCACCACAGCTCGCATCCCGATCCTCATCGTGCCGGTAGAGACCGCATCACGCGCCGAAGTATGACTGCGCTTCCCCGGCAGCACGTATTCCATTGGCGTATCCCTCTCCAAGCTACTATCCAACGCCGATCGATAACTTGGCGAAGCACCCACTGCTCAAGATTACTCCTCACAAACACGCACGTGGCAGAGTGCGCCGCCAAATCGCCGGCATCTTCGGCCTTGGCTATTCCCACCGGCGCTACTCCCGGCATAACCCTCCGCTAACCGGGACGCAGTTAGAGCAGCGGCTATACCCACTGCGTTGATCCGTCTATACGGTTGCCGAGCGGCAATCGCCCGACTTCTCTGGCCGAGTCCCGCCGCGCCCAGGCTCTGTCCGGCTTTCGCGTGTTCCCCGAGCAAACCGGAGACGGCGGAGTCACTCGTACGATATGCCGGCTATCCGTCGACCGGGATTTCTGAACACTGTGCCGTTTATCACGAGCAATCCGCATGCTGACGCCCGCCCGGAGCCGGGCAGC
>JAKAJI010000160.1 GCA_021813825.1 Acidobacteriota bacterium
CCGAAACCGGTGTCCCGCTGATCGCCGACGGCGGGGTGAAATTTTCCGGTGATATCACAAAGGCTATCGCGGCCGGCGCCGACAGCGTCATGATCGGCAGCCTCTTCGCCGGCACCGAAGAGAGCCCGGGCGAAACCATCCTCTACCAGGGCCGCACCTTCAAGAGCTATCGCGGCATGGGCTCGCTCGGCGCCATGGTCCAGGGCTCCTCCGACCGCTATGCCCAGGAAGGCAGCGGCAAGCTTGTTCCCGAGGGCATCGAAGCCCGCGTCCCGTACAAAGGTCCGCTCGCCGACCTCGTCTACCAACTTGTGGGCGGCCTTCGCGCCGGCATGGGGTACTGCGGCTGCGCTTCCATTCGCGAACTCCAGCAGAACGCCCGGTTCCTTCGCATCTCCGCCGCCGGTCTCCGTGAAAGCCACGTCCACGACGTTATCATCACCAAGGAAGCGCCCAACTACCGCATCGAGTAGCGGCGCCGTACGTCGGCCATGCCGCGCGAAATCGAAATCAAGCTCCGCATCCCCTCCGCGCCCGCAATGCGCGACACCCTGGCGCACCACGGCTACAGCGTCCATCACGCGCGGGAAAAAGAAATCAATCTCGTCTTTGACTCCCCGGCCGTCCGGTTGATCGAACACGGCCAACTGCTCCGCCTCCGCCGCATCGGCACGCGCACCATCCTCACCTACAAAGGCCCGGCCGAGAATGCAAAACACAGATCGCGCGAAGAAATCGAATTCACCCTCCAGGACGGCGATGCCCTCGAAACAATCCTCGACCGCCTCGGCTTCTCGTCTATCTTCCGCTACGAAAAATTCCGCACCGAGTACAAACGACCCGGGGAGGAAGGCATCGTCACTGTCGATGAAACGCCCATTGGCGACTTCATCGAGCTTGAGGGTCCACCCGCCTGGATTGACGAAACCGCCCACCAGCTTGGGTTTCGCGACTCCGACTTCATTACAGAAAGCTACGGTGCTCTCTACCGGCGCCACCGCGAAATAACGCCCGGCGCCCCGCGTGACATGGTGTTCCTCGAATCGTCCCTTCACCCGATAGAATGAGGACGTGAATATCGACGAGGGTCTCCAACTCGCCACCGCCACGCTCGATCGCATACGTGCCGAAATCGGCAAAGTCATCGTCGGCCAGCAAGGAGTGGTGGACGGCGTCCTCATCTGCCTCCTCGCCGGAGGTCATGTCCTGCTGGAAGGCGTGCCCGGCCTCGGCAAAACCACCCTTCTCCGCACTCTGGCCCGCGTTCTCCGCCTCAAATACTCGCGCATTCAGTTCACCCCGGACCTCATGCCGGGCGACATCGTCGGCAGCATGATCATCGACACCGCTGATTCCGGCGTCAAAGCCCTCCGCTTCCAGCCGGGCCCGATCTTCGCCAATCTCGTCCTCGCCGACGAAATCAACCGCGCCACCCCCAAAACGCAGTCCGCGCTCCTCGAAGCCATGCAAGA
Source organism: Acidobacteriota bacterium (assembly GCA_021813825.1). Classification (GTDB taxonomy): domain Bacteria; phylum Acidobacteriota; class Terriglobia; order Bryobacterales; family Bryobacteraceae; genus JAJYKC01. The sequence continues at coordinate 1,473 of JAKAJI010000160.1, forward strand.
GCGCACCGTCACCAGCGGCACCACCACACACGAACTCGAGCCGCCTTTCCTTGTCATGGCTACGCAGAACCCGATCGAGATGGAAGGAACCTACCCGCTACCGGAAGCCCAACTCGACCGATTCCTCATGAAGATTCTCGTCGAATACCCTTCCCGAGACGACCTCAACCGTATCGTCGAACGAACGCTGCGCCGCGAAGAACTCACTCTCGATGCCGTCGTTGACCGCCCCGAAATCCTTCACCTCCGTGAGGTCTGCAAAGAAGTGCTCGTCGCCCCCCACGTCCGGGATTTTGCCATTGACCTCGTCCTGGCCACCCAGCCCGGTACTCCCAACGCCCACCCGATGGCCAACCGATATATCCGCTACGGGAGTTCTCCCCGTGGCGCACAAGGCCTCGTGGAATGCGGCCGCGTGCTGGCCCTCATGCGCGGACGCATGCACTTGAGCACGGACGACATCCGCGAAATCGCCCCCGCCGTTCTCCGCCATCGCATCATTTTGAACTTTGACGGCCACGCCGACGGCCAAACACCCGACTCGCTTTTGAAGGAGATTCTCCGGAGCGTCGCGCCAGCCGTGAGATAACATCCGTGCGATGACAGAAGCGCCGCTCATCGACACGAGCTTCCTCCACAAACTGGAGCGGCTCGCGGTGCGTTGGCAGAAATCGTTCCCGGGCCTGGTCGGCGGCCACAACGCCAGCCGTTTCGCCGGCCCCGGCCAGGAGTTCCTCGACCACCGCCATTTCCACCTCGGCGACGACCTCCGCGCCGTCAATTGGCGCGCCTACCTCCGCCTGGAAAAACTCTTCCTTAAGATGTTCCAGGTTGAGCCGCGCGTCCCGGTCCGCATCCTGCTCGACTGCAGCCGCTCCATGCAAACCGGGACGCTGCCCAAGTTTGACTACGCGCGCCGCCTCGCCGCCGCCCTCTGCTACATCGGCCTGGTCCGCCTCGACGCCATCCGCGTCCAGCCCTTCGCCGAGCGCATGGCCGACTCCATGCTCGCCAGCGGCGGCCGCCACCGCTTCCTCCCGACCGTCAATTTCCTCAACGCCCTCACATGCGCCGGCCACACGCGCTTCTTCGACGTGGCCCGCGAGTTCATCGCCGAATACCCGCAGCGCGGTCTCGTGATTGTCATCTCCGATTTCCTGGACGATGCCGACTGCAGCCGCCCGCTCCAGTTCCTCTCCGACTTCGGCCAGGAACTGATGCTTATCCACCTCTGGGCCGACGAGGACCGCACGCCGCCGTGGGACGGCCTCCTCCAACTTGAAGATGCCGAGTCCGGAACCATCGTCGAGACTACATTCGACGAATCCGCCCGCGCCGCCCACGAAGCCGCCTTCGACGCCTACGCCAGGCACGTTCGCGAAACCGCCCTCCGCAACGGCGGCCGCTACGTCGGCCTCTCCACTTCGACCCCGCTCGAAGATGCCATCTTCGGTCCTCTCATCGCCAGCGGAGGCATCGAGTAGCGCCATGGTCTTCCTGAACCTCACCCTCGGCGAATTTCTGGGCCTCGCCGCGGCATTCGGTGGGGCAATCGCCGCCCTCTACCTGCTCGACCGCTCCCGCCGCAAACAAGTCGTCGCAACCCTCCGCTTTTTCCCCGGTGCGGCAGATCCCCCCCGCAGCGTCCACCGCCGCCACTTCGAACAACCGTGGTCCCTGCTGCTCCAGTTAGCGAGCGTCCTCCTCCTTCTGCTTGCCCTTGCCCAGGTCCGCTTCAGCCAAAGGCTCCACGCGGTTCACGACCATGTGCTCATCCTCGACACTTCGACCTGGATGAACGCCCGCAGCGGCAATGCCCGCCTCATCGACGCGGCCCGCGCTGCTGCGCGCCGCTACATCCGGGCACTCCCCGCCCAGGACCGCGTCATGGTCGAGCGCGCAGGCGCGGCGCCTTCACCCGCCGGTGGCTTCACCGCCGACCGCAAGGCGCTCCTCCAAGAAATCGACTCCTCCCAGCCCGGCGCCTCCGCTCTCGACCTCGAACAGGCCCTCCGGTTCGCCCTCGAAGCCCGTCGCGTCGCCGGCGATGAACCCGGCGAAATCGCCTTCGCCGGGGCCGGCCGCGTCGCCGCCGGAAGCGACGCCGCCTTGCCCGCGATTCCCGGTCTCCGGATGCTCCCCGTCTCCTCCGGCCCGCGCGAAAACAACGGACTCGCCGACGTCACCGTCCACCGTTCCGCCGATGACCCCGACGCCTGGCAGATCTTCGTCTCGGCCCGCAACTACGGCGAAACGCCGGCCCGCGCCATCGCCACCGTCTGGTTCGACGGCGCCGTCATCGGCCAGCGCGCTTTTCTCCTCTCGCCCCGCGGTAGCCACGACGAAATATTCTCCTATCGTACTCGTGCCGCGGGCCGCCTCGACGTGCGCCTCACCCCCAGCGACGCCTTCCCGGCCGACAATTCCGTCGAACTCGTCCTCCCATCCCAACCCCTGCTTCCGGTTACGGTTTATTCGTCTGACCCTGGTGCTCTCAAGGCCGTATTTTCGACCGCCCCTGGCATAGCAGCCCAGTTTGTCCCTCCGTCCCGCTACCCTCTCGCTCCTTCCGCGAATGGCCTTCGGCCTGTCGCGGTCTTCCATCGGATCGCCCCACCCGCCCCACCAAGACAGGACGCCATCTGGATCGATCCGCCTGCCGCACACTCCCCTATCCCCATCGTGAGCGACGCCGCCAAAACCACCCTCGCCGCTTGGAACGGCAACCATGCCCTCGGCCTCGGCCTCCGCGCCACAGGCTTCGACCTCCCGCAAACCCTCACTTTCCGCCCCGGCCCCGATGACATCGTCGTCGCGGATTCCGTAGCGGGTCCCGTCATCGTGGCCCGGTCCACTCCGTTCAAGATCGTCGTCCTGGGCTTCGATCCGGTCGCGACGGCCATGAAATACCAGCTTTCGACCCCGCTTCTCTTCGCAAACATCCTTCACTGGATGGCACCCGAGATTTTCCGCCGCCAGGAATTCTCCGCTCGCTCCCCCGGCGCCGTGAACGTCGCCTTCGAGACTCCGGTCGACCCCGCCACCGTCCACGTCACCGCCTCCGACGGTAGCGACCTCCCGTTCACCTGCGACGGCGCCTCCCTCCGCTTCTTTGCGGCCGACCCCGGCATCGTCCGCATCAGTACGTCTGAAGGCGAGCGCGTCCTCTCTCTCACCCTGCCCTCGCCCGGCGACACGCTCTGGCATCCGACCGTGGCCCGCGCCGGTTTCCCGCCGTCGAACGGGCCCTTGGAGCCGACCCACGAATGGTGGCCATGGCTCGCCCTGGCCGGCGGCGCCGGTCTCCTCGCCGACTGGTTCCTCTATGGGCGCGCCAGAACCATCGCCGCATCGCGCCGCACGACGTCTCCTGCCGCGGCCTGGAGGAAAGCCTCATGACTGCCGTCCATCCCTGGCTCCTCCCGTTGGCCGTCATACCGCTTCTTTGGCTCGCCTGGCGTTGGCACGAAACACGCCGCAAGCTGGCCTTCACTCTCAAAGCGCTCTCGCTTGCCGCCATTCTGGCCGCTCTCGCCGAACCCATCCTCATCATCGATTCCTCCCGCGTAGCCGTCGCCGTCCTCGCCGACACCAGCCACAGCGTCACCTCCGCCGACCTCGAACGCGAATCCCGCCTCGTCCGCGAAATGGATCGCGCCCGCGGCCGCAACCTGCTCCGCGTCCTCGCCTTCGCCCGTCAACCCGCCCCCGAAGAGCAGGCCCGCCGCATCGCCTTCACGCACCCACCCGGCAGCGCCGCCAGCGCCACCGACATCGAAGCCGCCGTCCGCGCCGCCGCCGCCACCGCCCCGCGAGGCTACGCTTCCCGCATCGTATTGCTCTCCGACGGCCGTGAGAATGAAGGCAGCGCCGCCCGCGCCGCCTGGCTCGCCCGCGGCCTCGATATCCCTATCGACACGTATCCCCTCGCGGGCCGGCCCCGTCCCCGGCTCAACCTCGATGCCGTCAGCCTGCCCGGCAACGCCTTCTCCGGCGAACGATTCCCCGTCGACCTTACCGTCACTTCCCCCGAACCCACTACCGCGGAAATCGATATCCGTGCCGACGGCAGACCCCTCGGCACAACGAAAGTCGGCCTCAAGGCCGGCGCCAACGCCCTGCGCCTCCATGTGAGCGTCGAATCCTCCGGTGCGCTTACCCTCTCAGGCGCCGTCCGCGCTCCCTCATTGGGCGATGCCGGAGAAGCCACCTTCGAACACGCCGTCACCCTCCGCCGGCCAAAGGTCCTGTTCATCAGCCAGGATCCCGAAGGCGCCGAGACTCACCTCCTCCAAACCCTCGGAGCTTCCCAATTCGACGTTACTCCAATGCCTAACCTGCCCACCGGCTCCCTCGACTCCTGGCAGGTGATCGTCCTCGACAACATCAACCTCAACGCCGTCCCCGAGGCCGAAAAAGACTCGATCGAGGAGGCCGTAAAGCGCGGCACGGGGCTGCTCGTCATCGGCGGTGAGCGCGAAACATATTTAGAAAAGAAGACCGAAGACGCCCTCGACCGCGTCCTGCCCGCCCGGATCGCTCCGCCCCGTTCCCCCGAGGGCACCTGCGTCGTCCTGATCATCGACAAGTCCTCGTCGATGGAAGGCAAAAAGATCGAACTCGCCCGCCTCGCTTCCATCGGCGTCGTCGATAACCTCCGGCCGGTTGACAAGGTCGGAGTCTTGATTTTCGACAACTCTTTCCTCTGGGCTGTTCCTCTCCGCTCCGCCTCGAACCGCAGTGCGATCAACCGCCTCATCGCCGGCATCGCGCCGGACGGTGGCACGCAGATCGCGCCGGCCCTCGCCGAAGCCTATCGCAAGATCGAGCGCGAACACGCCACTTACAAACACATCGTCCTGCTCACCGACGGCATTTCGGAAGAAGGAGACAGCCTCGACGTCGCCAAGCAGGCGCAGGCGCAACACATCACCATCTCGACCGTCGGCCTTGGCCAGGACGTCAACCGCAGCTACCTGGAACGCGTCGCCGAACTCGCCGGCGGCAAGTCGTACTTCTTGAGCGAACCCGCAGGCCTCCAGCAGATTCTGCTTCGCGACGTGAAAGAACACACCGGCTCGACCGCCGTCGAAAAGGACCTCAAACCGGAAGTCCGCGCGCAAACCTCCATCCTCGATGGCGTCGATATGGAACACGCTCCCGCGCTCAAGGGCTACGTACGCTTTGAAGCCAAACCTACCGCGGAAACCATTCTCGCCGTCGACGAAAACGACCCGCTTCTGGTTCGTTGGCAGGCCGGTCTGGGCCGCGTCGTCGTGTTCACTTCCGACGCCAAGAGCCGTTGGGCTTCCGCCTGGGTCGGCTGGCCGGGTTTCGATCGTTTCTGGGCCAATGTGTTCCACGACCTGCTGCCGCACACTTCTACCGAAGACGCGCACGCCGACTACGATGCCGCCAACGGAGTCCTTACCGCTGAATATCACTTACCCGACGGCGCCGAAGTCCCCTCGAAGCCACCCGCCGTTTACGTGCTTGGCCCTGCCGGCTTCGAACAGCCCCTGCCGCTCTCCCAAACCGGCCCTGCAACCTACCGCGGCGAGGTCGCCATCGGGGACCGTCGCGGCCTGTTTCGGATCCGCCCCCAGGAGGAATCCGCCGAATTCCCCGAGATCGGCCTTTACCGCCAGGAACAGGAGCAGCGTGACTACGGCTCGAATCCGGACCTGCTCCGCGGGCTCTCCCGCTTCACCGGCGGCCGCTTCGAACCCTCCATCGCCCAGGTCTTCGACGCCGCCGGCCGCACCAACCGGTCTGACCTCCGCTGCTGGCCTGGCCTGATCGCCCTTGCCCTGCTCCTCAACCTGGCCGAGGTCATCCTCCGCAAGTTTCCCGGCATCGCTGCCACCCTCCTGCGGCGCTAAGCCGCCGGAACCCCCGCCATCCTCCCGCCGTATTCCCCTATATCGCCATCTCTCCGGGAGTTATCTATGCATCTCGGCCAGGACCTCCGTTACGCCCTCCGCGCCATCCGTCGCGACCCGGCTTTCTCCGCCCTCGTCATCGCCACACTCGCCTTCGCCATCGGCGCCAACACCGCCATCTTCAGCGTCGTCAACGGCGTCCTCCTCGAACCGCTCGGCTATCGCCAGGAATCCCGCCTCGTCGCCATTCATGAAGTCATCCCGCGTTTCGCCCACATCGCCCCGCGCATCCCCGTTAACGCCATGCACTTCCTCGATTGGCGCAAGTCCGTGCACGCCTTCTCTGCTCTTGCCATCGTCGGAGGCACGAAATTCAACCTCACCGGCTCGGGCGAACCGCAGCGCATTACCGCTGCCCGGGTCACTCCGAGCTTGTTCCCCATGCTGGGCGCGCGCACGGAACTTGGCCGCACCTTCCGCGACGACGAAGACATGCCCGGCCGGGATAATGTTGTTGTACTAAGCGACTCGATCTGGCGCCGCAGCTTCGGAGCGGATAGGAGCATCCTCGGCCGCGAAATCCAGCTTGACGGCAAACCATACGAGGTCGTCGGAGTGCTAGCCCCTGGTTTTCACTTCCCGAAACTCAGCCAGCTCTACGCCATGACCATCTCCGAAGAGCGGCCCGAGTTGTGGAAACCCTTCGGCCTCAAGCCCTCCGAACTTGAGCCTATGGGCGATTTCAACTACGCCTGCATCGGCGCGCTCCGTCCCGGCGTCACCCTCGGCCAAGCGCTCGCGGAACTGAACGCGGAGCAGGCGCGGCTCGCCGTCCAGGTGCCGGAAAAAATCGAGATGCTCGCTGCGCTAGTTCCCCTCCGCGCCCAGATCACTGGGCGCTCGCGCAGCGGACTCGAACTCCTCCTCGGCGCCGTCGGCCTCGTCCTGCTGATCGGCTGCGTCAACATCGCCAACCTTCTGCTCGCCCGCTCCACCGCACGCAAACGCGAACTTGCCGTCCGTTCGGCTTTGGGCGCCGGCCTCCGCCGCCTCCTCGGCCAGATCCTCACGGAGAGCCTTCTTCTGGCCGCACTCGGAGGAACGGCCGGTGTCGCCCTGGCCTATTTCGGTCTCCGCCTCATCCTGTCCCGCGCCCCGCTCGACCTGCCCCGGCTGGAGGAAGTCCACCTCGACGCCCACGTCCTCGCCTTCACCATCGCCATCTCGCTCGCCGCCGGGCTCCTCTCCGGCGTGCTCCCGGCCTGGCGCCTCGCACGCGTCGACCCCCAGGAGACCCTCCGCGCCGGCGCCCGCGGCGCTACCTCCGGCCGTGACGCCGGCCGCCTGCGCTCCACCCTCGTTGCCCTCGAAGTCGCGCTCAGCGCCCTCTGCCTGGTCGCCGGCGGACTTCTCCTCCGCAGCTTCATTAACCTCCTCCATGTCGATAAAGGTTTCACCGCCGAACGCGTTGTTACCGTTAACCTCAACCTCCCCGACAGCCGCTATCCGGACCAGCCCCAGAGAATCCGCTTCACCCGCACCTTGCTCTCCGGCGTCGAGGCTCTCCCGGGCGTCACCTCCGCCGGCATCTCGAATATGCTCCCCTTAAGCGGCGAGGGTGGCAACAACCTGCTCGGCGTCGAGGGCACGAACCTCCCTATGGTGGAGCGCCCGCTCGCCGATATCCGAGGCGTCAATCCCGAGTATTTTGAAACCCTTGGTATTCCCCTCCGGCGCGGCCGCTTCTTCGCTGACTCCGACCAGGGCACCCTCGTCGCAGTCATTTCTTCGCTCACGGCCGCCCGCGCCTTCCCCGGCCGGGATGCGATCGGCAAGCGCTTCCGCATCGGCGACCCCGACGGACCTCTGGTCCAGGTCATCGGCATCGCCGGCGACGTCCGCACCGTCACCCTCGACAAACCGCCCTCGCTCACCGTCTACGTCCCCTACTGGCAGCGCGGCGCCTTTGGCGGTCCCTCCCTCGCCGTCCGGACCTCCGTCGACCCTGCCTCGCTCGCTCCGCAGCTCCGCCGTGTCATCCACTCCCTTGACCCCGAACTCCCCATCGGCCAATTCGAAACCATGCAGCAGGTCGTCGATTCCTCCGTCGCCCAACGCCGGTTTCAGATGAACCTCATCCTTATCTTCGGATTCGCCGCTCTCATCCTTTCGAGCCTCGGCATCTACGGCGTCGTTTCCTACTCCATCGCCCTCCGTACCAACGAACTCGGCATCCGCATCGCCCTCGGCGCCCGCGCCTCCACGATCCTGGGCATGATCTTGCGTCAGGCCATGCTGCCCGTGGCCGCCGGTCTCGCGGCTGGCCTCCTCATCGCGCTCGCCGCCGGACGCCTTCTCGCCGGCATGCTGTTCGGCGTGCGGCCAGTCGACCCTCTCACGATTGCCGCCGTCACCGTAACCCTATCGCTCGTCGCCGCCGCCGCCAGCCTGATCCCCGCCTTTCGCGCTACCCGGGTCGACCCGCTCACCGCCGTTCGCTACGAATAACCTGAGCTGCTTCCCGAGTTACAAGATGCCATCCCTTCGCGGATGGCCGGGACAGTGAATTCTCGCGTATCGAAGTGTGAATTGCTTGTTACTTATCCGAAAGTGACTACTAAATTCGCATTAGGCATAACGTGTTTCCGGAGATCACAACTGCTCTGGAACTACCAGCGTCGACTGTTGTCCAAGATTCAGCCACGCTGCTCGCCGCCACTGCTTGCTGCCGCTCCTTCCGAGAGGCTGGAATTCGTCTACAACCTGGCTGAGGCGCCTCGCATTAACTCGGGTACTGCAGAA
>JAKAJI010000161.1 GCA_021813825.1 Acidobacteriota bacterium
CCTTCAAAGGCGCGCCCGGGGGCGACGACTACCACAACATTTGGATCAACCCGCTCAACCCCCGCGAAATCCTTCTCGCCAGCGACCAGGGCGCCACGATCAGCGTCAACGGCGGCCAGACGTGGAGTTCCTGGTACAACCAACCCACCGCGCAGTTCTACCATGTCTCCACCGACAACCGCTTCCCCTACCGCGTCTGCGGCGGCCAGCAGGAAAGCGGCTCCGCCTGCGTCTTGAGCCGCGGCAATGATGGCCAGATCACCTTCCGTGACTGGCATCCTGTCGGCGCCGAGGAATACGGCTACGTCGCGCCCGACCCGCTCCACTCTGGCATCTTCTTCGGCGGTAAAGCCACGCGCTACGACGAAACTACCGGCATGACGCAGGACGTCGGCCCGGACCCTCCCGGCAACACGCGCTATCGCTTCCTCCGCACCGAACCGCTTCTGTTCTCCCCCACCGATCCTCACACCCTCTATCTCGCCGGCAACGTCTTGTTCAAAACTACCGATGAAGGACACTCCTGGTCCGTCATCAGCCCGGACCTCAGCCGTGAAAAATGGGACATCCCACCCAGCGTCGGCGTCTTTGGCGCCCAGGCCGCTGAGCACGACCAACGCCGCCGTGGCGTGATCTACACCGTCGCCCCTTCGCCTCTTGACGGAAACCTCATTTGGGCCGGCACCGACGACGGCCTGATCCACATCACGCGCGACGGCGGCAAATCGTGGACCAACGTCACGCCGCCCGCGCTCACCGCCTGGAGCAAAGTGTCGTTGATTGAAGCCTCGCCCTTCGATGCCGGCGCCGCCTACGCCGCCATCAATCGCATCCGCCTCGACGATCTCCGGCCGCACATCTACCGCACCCGCGACTTCGGCGCCACCTGGACCGAAATCGTCAATGGCCTTCCGGATAACGAACCGGTCAACGCCGTCCGTGAGGATCCGCGCGAGCGGGGCCTACTGTTTGCCGCCACCGAACGCGGCGTCTATGTCTCCTTTAACGATGGCGATCTCTGGCAACCCCTCCGCTTCAACCTTCCCGCCACCAGCGTTCGCGACATCGTCATCCATGGCGATGACCTTGTCGCCGCCACGCACGGTCGCGGCTTCTGGATCCTCGACGACATCACGCCGCTCCGCCAGGCCGCCTCAGCCGAGGCAGCGGCCGTCGCATACCTCTACGCACCTCGTGTGGCTTTCCGTGTCCGCCGCGACCAGAACACCGACACGCCGCTGCCGCCTGAAGAACCCGCCGCTAAGAATCCGCCCGACGGCGCCGTAATCGACTTCTGGTTGAAGGATGCTCCTCGCGGCTCCGTCACTCTCGAATTCCTCTCCCCCTCCGGCGCCGTGCTGCGCCGCTTCTCGAGCACGGACGCGATCAGCCCCACCCCGGCGGAACTCGCAAAACAAATGACCGTTCCCTTGTTCTGGGCCCGCATCCCCAAGCCGCTACCCGCTCAAACAGGAACGCACCGTTTTGTTTGGGACCTTCACATGGCCCCGCCCGATTCGATCGAGCACGATTTCCCCATCTCCGCCATCCCCGGCGACACCCCGCGCCAACCGCAGGGCCCGCTCGTCGTCCCCGGCAGCTACACCGTCCGTCTCACTGTCAACGGCAGGAGTTATGAGCGCCCACTCACCATCGAGATGGATCCTCGCCTCAGGGTCAGTGCCTCTGCTCTTGAAGCCGAATTTACACTCGCCTCCCGCCTCTCGCGCCTCATCACCGCCGATACCGCTGCCTGGCGCGCCGCCCGGTCCCGAGGCGATGCGAAACAGGAACAGCAACTCGCGCGTTGGAACGCCCAACTTACCGCCTTGCTTGCGATCGTAGAGGGAGCCGACGCCGAACCCACCACCCAGGCCGTCGCCGCTGCCGCCAATCTCGAATCCTTACTCAAAGCCTCTGGCGTAACTCCGCGCTAACCCCGTCCCAAGCCGCCCTCGGAAGCCGTTATCATTTGATCGCATGAAGATTACCGGCATCGAAACGTACATCGCGGGCAACCCGTGGAAAAACTGGCTCTTCGCCCGCGTCTCCACCGACGAAGGCATCTACGGCATCGGCGAGGGCACTCTCAACGCCTTCGGCAAAACCGTCGAAATGGCGATCCACGAACTGAAGCCCCTCGTTCTCGGCATGGATCCTTTCCAGGTCGAGATCATGAGCCAGAAACTCACGCGGGATGTCTACAGTTGGGGCGCCCAGATCCACATGTGCGCCGTGGCCGCCATCGAAATCGCCTGCTGGGACATCATCGGCAAAGCGTGCCACCAACCCATCTACAACCTCTGGGGCGGCCGCTGCCAGGAAAAACTTCGCGCCTACGCCAACGGTTGGTATCGCGGTCCGCGCACGCCCGACGAGTTCGCCAAGAAAGCCAAGATCGTCGCTGGCCGCGGTTACACCGCCCTCAAGTTCGATCCCTTTGGCAGCAACTGGCGCACCCTCCCGCGCGCCGAATTCGATTTAAGCCTCGACATCATCACAGCCGTCCGCGAAGCCGTCGGCGCCTCCGTCGATCTCCTCATTGAAGGCCACTGCCGCTTCCATCCGGCCACCGCCATTGAGTTCTCCTCCGCCATGGCCCACCTCCGCCCCGCCTGGTTCGAAGAACCCGTCCCCCATACCAACATCAACGGCCTCGTAGAAGTCGCGCGCCGCAGTCCCGTCCCCATCGCAACCGGCGAGAGTTTTTCTACAAAACAGGAATTCGCGGAATTGTTGCGGCACGACGCCGTCATGATCCTTCAGCCCGAACCGCTCAACCTCGGCGGCCTTTATGCCACGCGCAAAATCTGCGATATGGTCGACGCGCACTTGGGCATGATCGCCCCGCACAGCGCCCAAGGCCCGGTCTGCTCGGCCGCCTGCGTGCAATTGAACGCGTCACTGCCCAACTTCTTCATCCACGAAATCTTCGACGAGTTCAACGAACCGTGGGAAAAGCTGATCGTTCAGAACCCCGTCGAAGTGGTCAACGGCTACATCGATATCCCCGAGCGCCCGGGCCTCGGCATCGACCTCAACCTCGAGGAAATCGCCCGTCACCCCTACCAGCAGGAGCACTTCCTCCCGCTCTTCCGCAGCGGCTGGGAGCGCCGCCAGAAGGTCAGTGCGCAAGGAGACGCTCATTGATCGAACGCGAGCTTGAAATCGAGACTCCGGACGGAGTTTCCGATGCCGTCTTTTATCAACCCGAACCCGGCCGCGCGCTACCGGGCGCGTTCTTCCTCACTGACATCGGCGGCATCCGCCCCTCGCAGCGCCAGATGGCCCGCCGCCTCGCCGAAGCCGGCTACGCGGTCTTGCTACCCAACATCTTCTATCGCACCGGCCGCCCGCCGGTGTTCGATTTCCCTCTGAACTTCCGCGAGGAACGTACGCGCGCCCGTATGGCAGAACTCACCACTCCGCTCACGCCCGACGCCGTTGAGCGCGACTCCCATGCCTTCGCCGCCTTCTTAGCCGCGCAGGATGGTGTCGCTCCGGGCCCGATGGGTGTAGTCGGGCTCTGCTTTTCCGGCGCTCTTGCCCTGCGCTTCGCCGCGGCTCTACCCAACCTCATCGCGGCCGCCGCTTCCTTTCACGGCGGCCGCCTCTACGTTGACTCGCCCACGAGCCCCCATCTCCTCCTGCCGCGCATCAAAGCCTATCTCTACTTCGGCCACGCCATCGAAGACTCGAGCATGCCCGCCGACGCGATCGAGAAATTCAACGCCGCTCTCGCCGCCTGGGGCGGCCGCTACACAAGCGAGATTTACGACGGTGCCTACCACTCCTGGACCGTGCCCGACAGCCCGGTCTACAACGAACCTCAAGCCGAGCGCGCCTTCGCCAAACTGACTGAGCTATTCGCCACCGCGCTCCACTAAGCCTTCGCCCACTCGCCGCCGCATCTCGCATATACTCGTTTCCATGTTCGAAACGACGTCGTTGCCGCCGCATGGAGCGTGCCCCCGATGAACCGTCGCGAGTTCCTTCAGTCCGGGACCGCGGCCCTCGCCCTCACCAGCGCTTCCTCGTCCTCCGCCGCACCCGCCTATGACGACCAGAAAGTTCGCCGCGTCGGTCTCATTGGCAGCGGATGGTACGGCAAGAGCGACCTCTTCCGCCTCATCCAGGTCTCTCCCGTCGAGGTCGTAAGCCTCTGCGACGTCGACTCCACCATGCTGTCGAACGCCGCCGACATGGTCGCCACCCGCCAGCGGTCGAAGAAACGTCCCCGCACTTACAGCGACTACCGCAAGATGCTCGCCGAGAAGGACCTCGACATGGTCATCATCGAGCCGCCGGACCACTGGCACGCGCTCATCATGACCGAAGCCGCCCGCTCGGGCGTGGACATTTATGTTCAGAAGCCCATCAGCGTCGACGTGCTCGAAGGTCAGGCCATGCTCCAGGCCGCGCGCAAATACAACCGCGTCGTGCAGGTTGGCACCCAGCGCCGCAGTACGCCGCACTTAATCGAAGCCCGCGACCGCTTCATCCGCGAAGGCAAGCTCGGCAAGATCAGCTATGTCGACGTGTACTGCTTCTACCACATGCGCGCCACCGCCAACCCGCCGGACATCGCACCCCCGCCCAACCTCGACTACGACATGTGGACCGGGCCCGCTCCCATGCGCCCCTACAATCGCCTCGTCCATCCCCGTGGCTGGCGCGCCTTCATGGAATACGGCAACGGCATCATGGGCGACATGTGCATCCACTTCTTCGACATGACCCGCTGGATGCTCGATCTCGGCTGGCCTACCCGCATCTCGTCGAGCGGTGGCATCTTCGAAGACAAAGCCAGCAAGGCCGACATCCCCGATACCCAAACCGCCACCTGGGATTACCCCGACCTCCGAATCGTCTGGACGCAGCGCTCCTGGGGCGACGCGCCCGACCCGAAATACACCTGGGGCGCTACGTTCTACGGCGACAAGGGCACGCTCAAAATGAGCGTCTACAGCTACGATTTCATCCCCCTCAACGGTGGTCCTTCCATCCACCGCGACGTCACCTACGAATTCGACCAATATCCCGAGGACCGCACCGAGAAAGACCTCGAACGCCACGTCGCCCCGGCCGTCCGCGTACACATGAAGGACTGGCTCGCCGCCATCGACGCCCGCTCCAAGCCCGTCGCCGACATCGAACAGGGCTATATTTCAACCGCCTCCTGCATCCTCGGCAACCTGTCGATGAAACTGGGCCGCTCGCTGAAGTGGGACGAGGCGTCGCAGTCCATCGCCGGCGACGAAGAGGCCAACGGCCTCCTGGCGCGCAGTTATCGCGCACCTTGGGTGCATCCCTCTCCGGACAACGTATAAGTTACTGGAAGTCTACCAAGACGGTGTTCGATACCGCTCCGTCCACGTGAAGAGTCACTTCCGCCGCGCCGGCTCCGGCAAGACTCGCCGGAACCGGGATGTTGATCTGGTCGAGTCCGGCGTAGGTTCCCTGCGGACCCGCATACGTTGCTGTGGCCGTAGCCCCGCCCATTGTCACTGTCACCGGAGTAGCGTGATTGCGGATGCCCGTTCCGTACAGAACTAAGTAAGTCGGCTGCCCCGTCGTCGCCACCGGAACAGGAACGGGTGTTCCCCCACCGCCGATCAAACTTGTGTAACTCTGTGCGCCGTTGTGGATCGTCACCGCACTGCCGACCGCAAGCGTATTCACGTTGAACAGCCCCGGCGAGACGTTGGCGATCTGGACCTGCGCGGCAGTTGAGCCCGCGGAACTCGAAATGGTAATGTTTGCCGTGCCCAGAGCGAGCCCCGCCGGGAGCACGTAGTTGACCTGCGAAGGCGAGACATAAAGCATCTGGGCCGGCCTTGCCACGCCCGCCGAGTCAAGCACGCTCACCGAAACCCCGCCTAATGTGGCCGGCAGCGGAGTGGTCGAAGCACTCGCCGTCCCCGGCGCCAGGTTCGACCCAAACGCGCTCGCAATCGCCGACGCAGCCAGCGCGCCCGGCGCGAAACTGGCTCCGTTGACATGCACCGGCGCGGGCGGGGCCACACCTGTCGTGTTCAAAAGCACCAGCGCGTTGCCCGGCGGCAGCAGCGAATACAGCCGCAGCGCCGTGCTCGAATTGTTCGCTCCGCCGTTCAGCAGACCGGTCATCGAGCCCGCCGGTTCGCCCAGAAAAACGAGATCTGTCCGCCCATCGCTGTTCAAATCCGCGGTGGCAAGACCAACCGGAAGCGTGGCCGCCGGGTAAATATTGACGATCACGGGGGACTGAAACGTACCGTTTCCATTGGAGAGCCGAACCGCCAGCCCGCCCGAACCCGAAATCCATTGCGATTCGACAAGGTCGAGCCGTCCCCGGTTCGCAATATCGACCAGCGCGCTATATTGCGTCACGGAGCCGGATCCGCCGGCGTCCGTGAAAAATGGCTGAAATGTTCCATGGCCCATGCCGAGATACACCGCTACCGAAGAATTCGGTGTGCCTCCTCCACCGAGCGCGATCACAGGACCGTCGGAAACCAGGTCCGGAATGCCATCGCCATTGACGTCGGTAACCTGAACGCTGTAAGTCCCTCCGGACCACGCGTAACTTGTAACCAAAGAATAGTTACCGTGACCGTCGCCGGTTTCGATCGCCACCGATTCCGAATACTGCGCCTGGCCGGCCGTGTTCGTGCTGGTCTGCGTCACATTCAGAACCGCCAGGTCGGCGATGCCGTCGCTGTTGAAGTCCCCCGTGGCAAGACCGACCGGAAAACCGATCGAGCCCAGCACGACCTTCTGCGGAACATTGAACGTTCCGTCCCCGCGGCCCGATAGCAGGTACAGCGCGTTATTCTTTACCGTCGTGTAGTCCGGGGCCATCAGAAGCAGCAGATCCAGCTTCCCGCTGCCCGTGAAGTTTCCGGCCAACACTCCGCCAACCAGAGATGAAATCGCGTTGCCCGCGATCGCTTCCTGCGGAATCTGCGTCACGATCGGCGAGCCGAAGGTCCCATCGCCGTGCCCCGGAAGTACGAAGACTTCCGGCCCGAACAGACACACGCCGAGTAAGTCCCGATTGCCGTCGCCATTGAAATCCCCGCTAACTAGCGCCCCGGCCGCACAGTTTTGCGGCGTGCGAAACGTCGCGGCCGGCCCGAACGTTCCGTCGCCCTTTCCCGCCCGCAGCGAAACCGTCTGGCTGCCGCCGTTGAGGGCCGCAAGATCCGCGCGGCCGTCGCTTGTGAAGTCGGCCAGCACGAGCGCAGTGGGTCCGTTTTGCAGAGGGTAAGTTGCGGGAGGGGCGAACTGAATGCGTTGCGCCAGGGCCGCCGTGCCAACGACAAGGAGGGCGGCCGTCGTGCGAAAGCATCGCGGCATAACGGCTGCTTCGATTCTAGCGTGACCGGTAACCGCCGCCGTGCATGTCAGGCGAAAACCCGTTCACAACTCCGTATGAATTATTTCGCCGAATCAGATGAATCGCTTAGGTCTAATCCCTCCGAGGCGGCGACCCACCCCGCCGGACACTCAGGACGGAATAGGAAACCTCCGCACAACCATGGAAAACCCACGCGCCTTTCTCCGCCGCCTTGCCGCAGGAACTCCGGATGCGCTTGCCGAGGCCGTACTGCGCGCCACCGGCGACGAACGGCGGGTGCTTGAGGCAACGCTAGGGGCTGCGCAACTGGACGCCATTCGCACGCTTGCAGAATCGCGCCAGCGTTCGAGCGGCGAGAAACTTGGCAATGTCATCGTCCTTCACGGCATCATGGGTGGCGAACTCACGCGGATTGAGAACGGCGACGAGGACACGATCTGGGTTTCGCTCTGGCATCTGTTCTGCGGTCAGTTCGCCCAGCTCGCGCTTGACGGGCACACGGGCCTCAGCCCGCGGGACATCCGTGCTTCCGGCATCCTTCTCCGCTACTACGGCAAACAACTCGTCTCCCTGGCGCGCGACTGGAATGTCCGGCCGTTCTATTTCGACTGGCGTTCCGACATCCGGACCACGGCACAGGCGCTGCGGCAGAACCTGGACGCCTGGTTCGGCCCCGATGCCCAGGCTCACCTCGTTGCCCATTCCATGGGCGGACTGGTGGCGCGTTGCTTCGCGGCGATGTACCCGGACCGCTGGCGCACGCTGGCCGGGCGTCTCGTGATGCTTGGCACACCCAACTACGGCTCCTTTGCGATTCCCCGGCTCCTGTTCGGCAATAACAGCGTCCTGCACCTGATCGACAGGCTTGATCTCCATCACTCGCTCGATGACCTGCTCCGCGTGGCGGCTACGTTTCCGAGCACTTACCAGATGCTGCCTTCTCCTGATCGCCTCCCCGGCCTCAGCCGTCTGTTTGACGCGGCAATTTACACGCAGACGCCCGTGCTGCAGCGCGCTCTCGAAGATGCGCGCGATTTCCAGCGGCAGCTCGCGCCCGTGGTCGACCCCAGCCGTATGCTCTACGTCGCCGGCTACAATCTCTCAACACCCAACGAAATCGCCGATTACGAAAAACTAGGCGCCGATGCCGGCTACCGCTTCTCCCTCCACGGTGACGGTACCGTGCCCCACAACCTCGGTCTTCTCGATGGCGTTAAGACTTACTTCACCAACTGCGATCACCAATCGCTGCCGGCCAGCGACGACGTACTTGGCGCCATGACGTCGCTGCTCACCACCGGCGCCGCGCCCGAAGGTTCGAAGCTCGTATCTACCGTCCCGCTTCCGGCCGAGGCGCCCGCCGCGCCACCCCGTGAATCGGCGAAACGTCTAGCGGCCGTGTCCCGCTTAGTCGCGGCCTCGGCCCGCCTGCGTGGCGAGGAGACTCCGGCTGCGATTTCACCCGAGGACGGCACGCTCTCTGACCTGCTGCTGGGAGTCGAGCCGGAAGAGCATCCGAAGAATGAGTGCAGAATCCTGCGCATTCGCATCGTCGAGACGCCGATCGAAGCTCTCGATCCCAGTGCCGGCCCGGATCCACTGCCGATTGACGCGATCGCCGTCGGCCATTACGACCGCGTCGATCCAACGGGCGCTGAGCGCGATCTCGACCAGGCCCTTGCCGCCGATCTCCCTCTCACCCGCTTCCACGAGCGCGGCGTGCTGCGCGGCGCCCTCGGCGAGCAGTTTCTGCTGCCCGATCCTCGCGCCGGACACGAAAAGGGCCTGATCATCGCCGCGGGCATGGGACGCCCAGGCACGTTCGGCTCGGCTGAGTTATCGGTCCTGGTTCGCGAACTCTCCCTCACCCTGAGCCAACTCGGCCACAAGCATCTGGCTGCCGTCCTCATCGGCGCCTCCAGTAACAACCTCACCGTGCAAGACGCCGCGCGAGCCTGGGTGGAAGGCTTGAAGCGCGCCGCCGTTTCAAGCCGCCTCGAAGCCGTGACGTTCGCCGTCCTGCCCGGCGAAAAAACGAAGCCACGGCTCACCGCGGCCCTGTTCGCCGAAGCGGCTCGGTTAAGCGCCGGCAAGGCGCCGCTGGCTCTCGATCTCTCCACGCTCGATCCATCCCCCACCCAAGCTGAAGCGGAGCCCGAACGCGAACCCGCTGCCGCCCGCCTCACCATGGAATTCTCTGCCGGTGTATGCACCTACAGCGCGCTCTCCGATGGCGCTTCGCTCGCAGAGCGCGAGATACGCATCCATCCGCGCCGCATCGCAGAACTGAACCGGCGCCTGCGCCAGGAGCTTGATCCAAACCGCCGCCTGGCTCTCGGCCGCTTCCTGCTCGACTTTCTCTTCCCGCGCGATCTGCTCAGCGGTCTCGCCGGCGACGCCCCGGTGGTGCTGGCGCTGAACAACGCCGCGGCGCGCATTCATTGGGAACTGGCCGCGCAGGCCGGCGCGGATTCCCCCGTCGGCCTTCTCCGCGGCCTGACGCGCCAACTGCGAACCCACTTCGCACCCGCCCCGGAACCGGCCATTGGGAGCAGCCGTCCCCTGCGCGTCTTGCTGGTCGCCGACGGCGCGAAAGATCATCCGTTGCCCGGAGCCCAGCGCGAAGCTCAGGCGCTGATGGACCTCTTCGCGGCCCGGGGCGTCGAGTACCGCGCCCTGACCGGCCCCGGCGAAGCCACCGCCCTCAACGTCCTCCTCGCAATCCATGACGAGCCCCCGTTCGACGTCCTCCACTACGCGGGCCACTGCGTCTTCCGCG
>JAKAJI010000162.1 GCA_021813825.1 Acidobacteriota bacterium
CCGGTGCATCCCCGGCTTGCCCTGGAAGGTGTCGCCGAAACTGGCCGGCACGGGGATCGACGACGGCCTATAACGCTGCAGGTACTTATCGAGCGGAAAGTAAGGATCGTGCGGCTCGATGTAATGCACTTCCATGCACCAGGGGGCGGAGCCGCCGGTAAGCCGCTTCAAAACCTCGATCGCGCAGGAAGTCTGGTAGTAAGTGTGGGTGTTTTCTTCGGGGCCGGTTTCGTGCCCCCACATGACAAACGGATCCGAGCCCGGCCATTGCATCATGCGGTCCGCCACGCGGCGCGGCTTCGCCGGGGGCGGCGGAACGTGAACCGGGCTTTCCGCGTTGTCCCGCGCGGCATTGCCGTAAGCGAAAAGAAACGCGGTGTCCTCGTAGCCGAACTGCCGCGGCCCGCGGAACCACGACGCGTGCCACTTGCCGACATATCCAAGCCGATAACCGGCGGAACGGAGACGGTTGGAGTACAGCACCACATCGGGAAACATGTCGCGGTGCACGCTCGGCGCCGAGTGGACCTGGTTGAAGACGCCGTTGTTCCAGTGCCAGGCGCCGGAAAGCAGCATGGCGCGCGCCGGGCAGCACACGGCGCTCGGCGTGTAGGAGCGCTCGCACTGCAGCCCGGACGAGGCGAGAGCGTTCAGGTTCGGCGTGCGGCACACGGAGCGGTTGCCGACGGTGGCCCACTGCTGCTGATCGGCGGTGATGAGCAGGATGTTGGGGCGGGTTTGCGCGTGCGGCGGAGTCTGGGCGAGCGCGGAGACGCCCGCGGCGCCGAGCAGTTCGCGGCGGTTCAGTTGGGGGAGTGCCATGCGGGGATTATAATTCGCCCATGTTCGCTTACGATGGCGCGATCCTGCACGCGGTGTCCGCGGAACCGCAAATTGTGGACGACGTGGTGGCGACGCTGGAGGCGATCGACGGTCTGTGCGCCGCCGGCGACGGGCTGAAGTGGTTCAACTGGCTGTACCTCGCTGTGACGAGGGCGGTGAAGGCGCGCGTCGCGGCCGGAGGGTTCGCCGACCCGGCGTGGCTCGCCGAGTTGGATGTGCGGTTCGCGCGGCTGTATTTGGGCGCGCTGCGGACATCACTTGGTGGGGGAAAATCGCCGGGCTGCTGGGAAGCGCTCTTTTCCCGGCGCGGCGAAACACGGATCGCGCGCATCCAGTTCGCCCTCGCCGGAATCAACGCCCACATCAATCACGACCTTGCCGCCGCGGTTGTGGACACCTGGGATGCAACCGGAGTGGGCACGGACGGAACCGCAACGCACTATCGGGACTACACCGCGGTGAACTCAACTCTCGACGCCCTCGTCGAAGATGCGAAGAAGACGCTTCATGTCCGCCTGCTCGGCGACGCGCTGCCCGCGGTTTCTTCGCTTGAAGACACAGTGGCAGCGTGGAACGTCTGCGCGGCGCGCGAAACCGCGTGGCGGAACGCGGAGCACCTGTGGAACCTGCGGGCCGTTCCCGGCGCCGGGGCCGTGTTCCTCGATGGCCTGGACGGCTTCGCCACGGTTATCGGCAAGGTGCTGCTCGTGCCGGTGTAGGCCTTTCCGCCGCCCCCCGCAAGCACTTATCTCGTGCGATCCTAAGAAAGAGGCTCGGGAGAGTTGCGCCCGGCCGCCAAGGTTTTTGTTTTGAGCGAAGGAGCGATTGCCTGATGGGTGTGCCCGTATCCCAGATGTGGACCACGGCGACGTACGTTCTCAAGCAGCGGATGAAGGGCCGGAAACGCTACCCGTTCGTGCTGATGCTCGAGCCGTTGTTCCGCTGCAACCTCGCCTGCGCGGGCTGCGGCAAAATCCAGTACCCCGGACACATCCTGAAGATGGAACTGACCCCGGAGGAGTGTTTCCACGCGGTGGAAGAGTGCGGCACGCCAACGGTGGCGATTCCCGGCGGCGAGCCTCTGATGCATCCCAAGATCGGCGAGATCGTCGCCGGCCTGGTCGAGCGGAAGAAGTACATCTACCTTTGCACGAACGCCCTGCTGCTCAAAGAAAAGTTGCACCTGTTCCAGCCGAGTAAGTACCTGACGTTTTCCGTACACGTGGACGGCCAGCGCGACCACCACGATTTCGCCGTCTGCCGCGAGGGCGGATACGACAAGGCGGTCGAAGGGATTCGCGAAGCGCTCGAGCGCGGGTTCCGCGTGACGACGAACACCACCCTGTTCGACGGCGCCGACGCGCGCAGCGTGCGGGCGTTCTTCGACGAGATGATGGACCTGGGCGTCGAAGGCATGATGCTCTCGCCCGGCTACTCCTACGACAAGGCGCCGGACCAGCAGCATTTCCTCGGCCGCGCGCGGACGCGCCGCCTGTTCCGGATGATTCTGTCGAACCGCAGCAAGCGCTGGCGCTTCAACCAGTCCGCGCTGTTCCTCGAGTTCCTGATGGGCAAGCGAAACTACCGCTGCACGCCCTGGGGCATGCCGACCTACAACGTCTTCGGCTGGCAGAAACCCTGCTACCTGCTGCAGGACGGCTACGCGGAAACGTTCGCGGAACTGATGGAAGCCACCGAGTGGGAGCGCTACGGCACCGAGAGCGGCAATCCGAAGTGCGCCAACTGCATGGTGCACAGCGGCTATGAGGCGAGCGCGGTGGACCACACGTTCCGCTCGTTCAGCGGCCTTTGGCAGACCGTGAAGGCGATGCTAAGCCGTTACGAAGACTCCGAAGCGCTGCGCATGCTGGATGAACCGGCGGCGGCGCGGGGTGAACTGGTACAGATCGCCGCGGGGCCGGCCGAGTTGGAAGAAACGAACGTATGAGCTCGGCGGATTCCTTTGAAGTTGCTCCGGGCACGTCGCACGAGAACATCGAGGGCTGGGTCCCGGAACTCGCGTCCCCCGAGGATTTACGCCTCGCGCTCGAGAAGGCTTTCGACTACCGCGGCGACGTCACTATCACTCGCCGGGATGGCACGAAAATCGAAGGATACATTTTCGACCGCCGGACCGGCGCTTCACTCGAAGACTCCTTCGTGCGGGTGATGCCCGCCGGTTCGCGGGATCGTGTCCGCGTGTCCTACTCCGATATTGCTGCGCTCGCTTTCTCCGGACGCGACATGGCTGCCGGTAAAAGCTGGGAAGCCTGGGTTGCGAAATACAAGGCGAAGAAGGCGGCGGGCGAAACCGGCATCGGACTCGAACCGGAAGCGCTGGACTGACGTCTGAGGCGGCGTTGCTGCCGGTAGTTCTCTCATCCGTAGCACCCTAGTCCCTACATAGTTCTGTCCTATAAGTAAGGGTATTCTTACGACAGTCTGAGGCGTTTTCCCACTACCCCCCACCATTGTGGTAGACTTGCCAACAGCTTATGGGGGTATGTTACGCTCAGCCCGCCGCGAACGTGCGCCCGATCAGTAAATTGCAAGACAGGGCGGGTGCGAAGTGACGGTCAACATCACACCTGTGGAGGGGTTTTTGATGATTCCGACAACGAGAATTCACTGGCATCACTTACGGTCGAACGGGGAGGATAGGTACTGGAGCGTACGGACCGCTCTGGTAATGGCTTCGGCCGCGCTTCTGATGGGAGTGGTGGCGGCGCCGAGGGCGCACGGCCAAAACTTCACTACGCTTTGGAACTTTAGCGGAAGCAGCGGCGACGGGTCTAATCCCCAATCCGTGCTGATCCTGAGTGGCGGCAATTTGTACGGCACCACAGTATGGGGAGGTACCGGCTTGGGGACCATATTCAAACTCAGTTCGTCCGGGGCGACGTCAACGCCGACGATCTACAGTTTTGCGGGGGCGCCGGATGGAGTTAACCCGTACGCGGGCTTGGTCGCGGACGGGAGCGGTAACTTCTACGGCACAACTGCGGGTGGTGGGGACAATAGCTGTGGCATGGTGTTCAAAATGAGCGCGAACGGCGTTCAGCCGCTACACAGCTTTAATTGCACGTCAGACGGCGCGTTCCCGTACGCGGCCTTGACGATTGATCCGACCGGCACGATCCTCTATGGCACAACGGCTTACGGAGGTTCGGCTGGCCGCTACGCAGGATTTGGCACTATCTTTACGATCGCAACCTCGGGAGGAAACTTTGCGACACTCCACACATTTGTGAACACGGATGGGGCAAACCCCACGGGCAGCCTGATCCTGGATTCAGCGGGCAATCTCTACGGCACGACCCAATATGGTGGCCCGGTCACCACCGCGGCCCCAAATCCCGCCGGGACCGTATTCATGTTCAATACCTCGACGTCCGTCCTTACGGAGCTGTACACGTTCAGCGGCGGATCTGACGGGGCCAACCCATACGCCGGCGTCGTCCAGGACTCCTCCTCGGGCAATCTCTTCGGTACTACGGTTGGCGGAGGTCTAGGCTACGGTACAGTCTTCGAACTCACTCCAACAAGTACAACGCCAGTCACGTACAACCCGACCACGCTCTATGCGTTTACCGGCGGCGCTGATGGTGCGCAACCTTTCGCAGGGGTAGCTTTGGGAGCCTCCGGCACGCTGTACGGCGCCGCCGCCTCCGGTGGGTCCACGTCCAACTCTTGCAACGCCTATTTCTCCTTTCCTAACGTCGCTCTCGGCTGCGGTGCGATTTTCGAGCTGGTTCCGCCCACAGGCACATCAACGACCTACACCTTTAGCGTGAAGCACACATTCAACTATGGCGATGGGGCAGCCCCAAGCGCGGGATTGTTGATTGATTCGTCCGGCAACCTTTACGGCACAACACAATACGGCGGCACGTCTGCCAACAATAAAACCGGCGGCACCGTGTTCAAGATCACCGCAAGCACGCCAAAGGAACTGATCCACCTTTTAATCGGTCAGGTCCAAGGCTTGGTAAAGTCGGGGGCACTGAATTCCGGTGAAGGCACCTCGTTGGTGGCCCACCTTAATTCGGCGCTGAGGCTTCTCAACATGTCCAACACCACCGCGACGATCTCAAACCTCAATGGCTTTATCTATGAGGTGCAGGGACTCGAGAGCGGCGGTCAATTGGACCCGACAGACGCACAGACCTTGATCAACGCAGCCCAGAACATCATCAACCTCATCACCACCACATAGCAAACCCCGTAGCGGCCGGCCCTGCGCCGGCCGCTACCCCCTATTCGCCTTACCTCCCGCCCTGCCTGGCCAGTCTGCTTCTATCCCGCACGAAGTCCCGCTTCAGCCTTTTCCCACCCGCACCCTTCAGAAAACAAAACGAAAGCGTGCCCGCTACGCGGGCGGGAGTGTGTAAGGCAGTGTACTTAGGGTAGCCCTAGGGTTACCTAAGTATTTTTCCTGTACTCCTGCCAAAAATTGTGGTAGTCTTTTACAGCAACGATGGCGCACGACAGGCTAAGGCCGGTCGGAGGATGCGCCATCGGGGCAAACCGTGTGGCTAGCACGGGAGACAAAAGGCGAAACGATCACGCACGGAGGAGGACTTTTCATGATTCTCACCAGGGAAACTGGGTGGATTCGCTTTCGTCCGGCACAGGAGCGGCGGTGCCGGAGCGTATGGTCTGGTGTTGCAATGCTGTCGGTGGCGCTACTGGCCGGAGCAGGCGGGGCAGCCGAAGGGCAAACTTTCAGCGTACTGCACAGCTTCAGCGGGCCGGACGGGGCCGCGCCCCAGTCGGTGCTTGTTATGGATGCGTCCGGCAACCTGTACGGCACAACCGCCAATGGCGGATCGGGTAGCTACGGCACCGCATTCAAGCTCGATTCCTCGGCGACGCTGACCACACTCGCCAACCTTTCTACGTCGTCCGGGAATGGCTATAGCCCCTACGCCGGGCTGGTTCTCTACGCCGGCAACCTTTACGGCACCACCTACCAAGGCGGCGCCTACTACAACGGCACGGTGTTCAAGATCGACTCGAATGGAGTCTTCAGCACGGTATACAATTTCCCCGGTGGCGCCGACGGAGCCCATCCGGCAGCGGCGCTAGTGGCGGACGCCGCGGGGAATCTGTACGGCACCACCTATGGCGGGGGCACTGGCTACGGAACGGTATTTGAGCTCAATCCCACGACCGGCACACTCACCTGGACCCACGCTCTTGCATACGGCGAGGGCGCTAATCCTTATGCCGGCCTGGTTCTTGATTCCGTGGGCGGCAATCTGTACGGGACCACCTATTATGGCGGAACCTACGGGCAGGGCACCATCTTCACACTGACGACCTCAGGGACGGGCTTCACCGTGCTGCACGCTTTCTCGGGCACCGACGGCACCAACCCCTATGGCGGCCTGGTCCGGGACTCCTCCGGCAACCTTTACGGCACCACTGCGTACGGCGGCACGGCCTACGCCGGAACCGTCTTCAAACTCGACACTTCCGCCGTTCTCACCACCTTGTACTCGTTCACGAACGGGACCGACGGAGAGAGCCCCTACGCGACTTTGGCCATGGATTCGGCCGGCAACCTCTACGGCGCCGCGGAGTACGGTGGCAACACGTCGGCAACCGGCTGTCTGGGGAGCTACTATACCCCGCCAGGCTGCGGCACGGTCTTCGAGCTAACCAAGTCTTCCAGCACCCCGCCCACATATTCCTTCAAGCTCGTGCACACATTCACGTACGGCGACGGCGCAAACCCCTTTGCCGGATTGTTCATCGACCCAACCGGCAACCTGTACGGCACGACACTCTACGGCGGTACGCCCTCGAGCGGTAACCCCTATGGGACCGTGTACAAGATCGCCGCGGAATCGCCGCAGGCGATGATCCTGGCCCTCATCGGCCAGGTCAATGCCCTGCTCCAGTCCGGCGTGCTCAATTCCGGGGGCGCTAATTCGCTGGTCACTCATCTCCAGAAAGCGCTAAGCACGCTGGGAAAGAGCAACACTACGCCCACCATCTCCCACCTCCAGGCCTTCATCAACGAGGTGCAGGGTCTGGAGAACGCCGGGGCCTTGACACCCACGGAGGCGCAGACGCTCATCGATGCCGCCAACGCCGTGATCGCTCTTCTCTAGCAGGACGCACAACGGGCCAAAGCCGGCCGTGCTCTCAGAAGCCGGCGCCTATGCCGATGACATAGGCGCCGGCCGCAACAAACACTCCCCCGGAAATCCGCGCCGTCAACTCGCCGCCAGGCGCCGCCTTCTCGAGCAGAAGAAGCACAGTGATCCCCGCCATCCACACGAGGTTCATCACACCCGCCGCGAACGGAATCAGCATCAGCATCCAGCAGCAGCCCAGGCAGTAAAAACCGTGATCCACACCCATCCGGAACGCTCCGGCCGCGCCTTCCCTCCAGTCAGTCAACAGAAACGTCAGCGGCGTCCGGCAGTGCTTCAGGCACGCGTTTTTCATCGGCGTCCACTGATAAACACCTGCCGCGATCAGGATGCAGCCCGCAAGGACGGAACTGCTCGCTGACATCGTCGGGGAAAGCAGCGCCCGCCGGTGAAGCACATCCTGCAGCCCGGCGCAGGCGGCGCTGAACGCCGTCCACAGGGCGAAGTATCCGCCCAGGAAAAACGCCTCCGAAACCGGTGCGGGGTTCCGTGCCTTCCGCCGCCCCTGCTCGGCTTGGAACACTACCACGTACGGCATCACCGCCGGCAGCATCATCGCGACCATCATCGTCGTCCACATCCCGAACAACGCCAAGAAAGCCGGCGCCATCCCGGAATGCACGTGGCCATGCCCCATCCCAGCCATGTGAATCAGGTACACCCACGCAACCGCCGAGACGAGCGCCGCCGCGGCGAGCAGAAGCACGCGCTCGCGGTGCACGCGCCAGAAACTCTGTTGAGCGCTTGCCTTCAATTCTGGTAGGAGAACGGCGAGTAGAGACCGTTGCGGTCCGAGAGGATCCACTTGTAGCCGTGGTGCTCGTAACGAAGCCCCTTGGACTTCGCCACGACGGCCGGATATCCGGGAGCAATGCACAACGGGTGCCCGGCGATCGTCACCTCCGCGCCGCCCGCACCAGCCAACGCTTCGATCTCCACGTCCGCGACCTCGCCGACCTTCAGCCTCCGATGCTTGCCGTTTTTCTCGAACTCAATCGGCACGCTCGCCACCCCCAGCACTTCGCCGATATGCCCGGCCAGGCGTGCCGGATGGCCTCCGCCCTGCCCGGAAAAGATCGTCAGCAGTCCGTTCTTCTGCGCCTCCGTGGCCCGAGCGTCTATGTACAGCGCCGCCTTCCAGGGAACTTCATGCATCGTGCCCGGCGAATACACAGCCAGCGCAACGTTCAGCCCGCCAAGATCAACGTCGCCGTACTTCCCGGTGTCGATGTGCCACCCGACTACTACCGTGCAATCCCCTTCGGTCGGCGTGCTCAGAAAAACACACGGACACGCGGGCTTGCAGTTGCACGACTCCAGGTACTGCCCCGATACCTGCCAAGAATCCGGCATGATTGTCCCCTTTCTGACCTAAACGTCAATCTCACTAGTAGTCTTGTGGGGCGATTATATCCTCCGACGGCCAGACGGTCAAACCAGAGAACTCCTAGCCAATCCACAGGCGGGGCAATCCGCTCGTAATAGGAATAGACTATAGGCTGCCAGAGAAAGCTCAGCGACCGCACCATCCAAAACGAACCCACGGCCGCCAACGATTTTCGTTTCCGATTTCGACCTGAGGAGGAACACCCATGTCCACACCCGCCACTGCACCGGTCCACGCCCTGCCGCCGGAAGCCCAGATCGCGGAAATGTTGATGGGGCAACTGCCCGCTCGCCTCATCAACCTCGCCGCCACGCTGAAACTGCCCGACCTTCTTTCCGATGGGCCCCGAACCGCTGAAGAACTCGCGCCGCTGACAGGAACTCACGCCCCGTCGCTCTACCGCGTGATGCGGACCCTCGCCAGCCTGGGCCTTTTCACCGAAGACGATGGGCACCGGTTCGCGCTTCGACCGCTCGGCGCGGTTCTCAAGTCCGGAACGCCGAGCCACGCCGCCGCGATGGTGCTTGGCGGAGAAATCTGCACGCGCAGCTTTGACCACCTCCTCTACTCGGTCCGTACCGGCAAAAGTGGATTCGAGAAGTCCTTCGGCGTGCCGACCTTCGAATGGCTGGCCGCCAATCCCGAACAGGCGTCGCTATTCAACGGGACGATGATCGGATTCCATGGGAGGGAGCCGCTGGCCATCGCCGCAGCCTACGACTTTTCCGGCTTCGAGACCATCGCCGACGTGGGCGGGTCCACCGGAAACCTGCTGGCGACAGTCCTCTCGCATCACCCGGCCCCGCGCGGCATTCTCTTCGACCTGCCGCACGTGGTTGCCGAGGCGCCGGCATTCCTCGCACAACGCGGCCTGTCCGAGCGCATCCGCATCGAAGCGGGGAGTTTCTTTGACAGCGTCCCCGCCGGCGCCGACGCCTACATACTGTCTCACATCATCCACGACTGGAATCACGAGCAGTGCCTGGCGATCCTGAACAATTGCCGGCGCGCGATGGGTCCCAACGCCCGGCTGTTGCTGGCCGAAATGGTGCTCCCCGAGGGCGATACCTTCCATGCCGGCAAGATGCTCGACATGATTATGCTGGCCGTCCCCGGCGGGGAGGAAAGGACCGCCTCCGAATACAACACTCTGCTCGATGAAGCCGGCTTCCGCATGAGCCGCGTTGTACCAACCGAATCGCTGGTAAGCCTCGTCGAGGCTGTACCGCGGTAACGACATCGCGTCCAGGACGCTGGGGCGTGTCGCGCCCCGCCCTGGAGATGTCTTGCATCCTCGCCAGGCAAAAGGCTGCTTCCGGAAGTGCTCGGCTTCCTCCGGATCGGAAGCATCCCGACCTGCTGGATATCGCGTTATCGCGCCATCTCGATGAATAGACCGTCGAGCATCCGCAGTGCCGTCTGTATATCTCGTAGCCGTGAGGAAGTCATTGCGGCCACGGCCTTGGCGCCGCACCCGGTTTCCTCAAAAGCTCAATCTCAGCGACATCTGCATCTCTCGCGGCTGGCGCGCCGGAAAAATCGTGCCGAACCCGGTGGATGATGTGTCCGTCACCATCCCGTTGGGCTGGCCAAAATTCGTGCGGATCAGAACACTGAAAAATCCGCCGCGCAACAGGCGGCCGATGGACTTCGTGATGCGGAGCGACTTGAAGGCGGAGAGATCAATTTCCTACGTCCTCGGCCCA
>JAKAJI010000163.1 GCA_021813825.1 Acidobacteriota bacterium
GGAGCAGGCGCGAACCCATTGGCAGGAGCACCAGAAAATCCGCCCGGACCGGCGAATCGCACTCTCATTGCTCCTAGGAAACGTGTCCCCCACTTTGCTCGCGGCCATCATGCGCCGCACCGGCCGGCTTTGATTACTGCACCGGATTCCCGTTCCCGTCGATATAGTGAATCTCGCCGATCCCCAACGCCTTGATCCCCGGCTCAATCTTCGCCTTGTCCCCGATCACCACCCACACCAGATGTTCCGGCTGCACCACCGTCTTCGCCGCATCCTCCACCTGGCTCTCCTTCAACTCCCGCACCTGCCGCGCGAATACGTCCAGATAGTTGTCCGGCAGCCCAAGCTGCAACTGCCGCGCCAGCTCCGATCCCCAACCAAACCGCGTCTCCAGCGACCCCGGCAACTGCAAAATCGCGTGGTCCTGCGCCATCTGCAACTCCGGCGCCGTCACCGGCCGCGCCCCCGAAATATCCTGCAGTTCCTTCCGCACCTCCTCCACAGACTCCTTCGTCTTGTCCGTCTGCACCGGAGAAATCGTCAAAAACGGCTGCGGCCCCTTCGCCGGCAACACCAGGCTGAACACCCCGTAGGACCAGTGCTTGTCCTCCCGCAGATTCATGTTCATCCGCGAGCTGAACGTCCCGCCCAGCACGTCGTTCATAATGTCGATCGCCGTCTGCTGCGGGTTCCCCCCATCCGGCGCAATCCCGCCCGTGAAAATCACCGACTGCTCCGCCCCCGGCCGGTCCATCAGATACACCACCGGCTTGGCCGGTGGCGCCACTCGCGCGATGTTCTTCTTCGGCAACTCCGCCGGCTTCCACGCCCCAAACACCTTCTCCAGTTCCGGCAGCAGTTCCGCCATCGTCGTATCGCCCACCACGATCAGCGTCGCCCCGTTCGGATGGAACCACGTGTCGTGGAACTTCACCAGATCTTCCCGCGTGATCTTCCCCACGCTCTCCGCGCTGCCCGACCCCGTCAGCGGATTCCCATACGCGTGCCCCTTGCCGTAAATCAGCGCCGGCAGCACCCGCAGCCCCATCTGAATCGGCGTCACCTGCTCCCGCTCGATCGCCGCAAGCTGCAGCTTCTTCTCCCGCGCGAAATCCGCATCCGGAAACGACGGGTGCAAAACCACGTCGGCGAACAGATCGAGCGACGGATCCAGCTTCTCCTTCAGCGCGCTCAGGTACACCGTCGTCTGGTCGATGTTCGAAGTCGCGCTCAGCCGCGCCCCCAACAGTTGCAGCTTCTCGCTGATCTCGAGCGCGTTGTACCGGTCGGTCCCATCCACCAGCGTCGCCGCCGTCAGCTTCGCCGTGCCCGGAATCGCCAGCGAATCCGCCGCATACCCGGCGTCAAACACCAGCCAGAAATCCACCGCCGGCAGCTCGTGCCGCTCCGTCAGCTCCACCTTCATCCCGTTCGACAGCTTCCCATGATGCACCGCCGGAACGTGCAGCGCCGGCGGCGCCCCGATCGCAGGAGGCTGGCTCCGGTCCGCTCCCTCAGGTGCCGCCGCATAGCTCGGGAAGGGAACTACCTCAAGCTCATACACCCCATCGCTCAGCCAACGCTGCGCCGCGCCCCGCAGATCCTCCGCCGTCGCATGCGCCACCCGGTCGAGCGAAACCTGGTACGCGTCCGGATTCCCCAAAAACACCTGCCCAATCGCCAACCGGTCGCTCTTGCCCCCAAACCCGCCGATCCGCTCAATCCCCCGAATGAAGTTCGCCCGGTACTGCGTCTTCACCCGCTCCAGTTCCTCCGCCGTCGGCCCTTCACGCAGAAACCGCGCCATCTCTTCGTGGATCGCTTTCTCGATCGTCTCCAGGTCCCCGCCCGGTTTCGCCGTCGCCGCAATCTGGAACTGCCCCGCGATTTCCCTCAGCTCTACGCTCGCCATCACCGACGTCGCCGTCTGGTCGTCGTACACCAGGCGCTTGTACAGCCGCGACGTCTTCCCCTGGCTCAATACGTCGCTCACCAGGTCCAGATAATCCGCATCCGCCGAGCCGAACTGCGGCATGTTCCACACCATGTACACCCGCGCCTGCGGCACCCGGTCCTGCACCCGCTGCCGGTGCGTCCCCGTCCGCTTGGCGATCCACACCTCCTGATGCGCAATCGGCGGCCCCGGCGGTATGTCCCCGAAATACTTCTCCACCTTCTCCCGCGCCGTCTTCACATCAATGTCCCCGGCCAGCACCAGCGTCGTGTTCGACGGCCCGTAGTAAGTCCGGAACCACTGCTTCACGTCGTCAAGCGAGGCCGCGTTCAGATCCTCCATTGACCCGATCACCGTCCACGAATACGGATGCCCCTTCGGATACGTGTTGTCCGTGATCAGCTCATCCACTTTCCCGTACGGCTGGTCCTCGCCCTGCCGCTTCTCGTTCTGCACCACCCCGCGCTGCAGGTCCAGCACCTTCTGGTCAATCGCCCCCAGCAGATGCCCCATCCGGTCCGACTCCATCCACAGCGTGTAGTCGAGTGCCGAGACCGGAACATTTTCAAAGTAATTTGTTCTATCTTCGCTCGTCGTCCCGTTCAGGTCCGTCGCCCCGATCTCCTCCATCGCCGGAAGAAACTGGCTCTTGTGATGCTCGCTGCCCCCGAACATCAGGTGCTCGAACAGGTGCGCGAATCCCGTCCGCCCCGGCTTCTCGTTCTTCGAGCCGACGTGATACCACACGTTCACCGCCACAATCGGCGCCTTGTGGTCCTCGTGCACCAGCACGGTCAGCCCGTTCTTCAAAACGAACTTCTCGTAAGGAATTCGAATGTCCATCTTGCTGTCCTGAGTTCCATTCTGGGCAAAGGCACACGCCGGAAGCGCCGCCAATGCCGCCATTGCGGCAAATTTCATGAATTCACCCCGAATTCGCAAGTGTAGCGCACCGAAACCCAAAAGCCGGTCCGCGCGCATGGGATACTGGGGTCACGCCTTGGCCACGCGCCTGGCAGGGCCCCTCTGCTCAACTTGCCGAATTCGCACAGCCTGACCCGGAACGCAGCCTGGCTCATCGCTGGCAAAACGCTGGCCTTCGCGGCCACTTTCGCGCTCCCGCTCATCATCGTCCGCCGCCTCAGCCCCTTTCAAGTCGGCGTCTATCAGCAGGTGTTCCTGGTCATCAACACCCTGGTCACCGTCCTCCCCCTCAGCGTCTCGCTCAGTGCGTACTACTTCCTGCCCCGCGAGCCCGAACGCGCCCGGCAGATCGTGCTGAACATCTGCCTGTACTCGCTCGGCGTCGGCGCCGTCGCCTGGGCCGCGCTCGCAACCTTCCCCGGCTTCATCTCCCGCGTCCTCGCCAATCCCCAACTCTCCGGCTACTCCCACTGGATCGGCGTCGCCGCCACCCTCCTCCTGCTCGGCGCCACGCTCGAACCCGTCAGCGTCGCGCGCGGCGACATGAAAACCGCCACCGCCTTCATCGTCGGCTCCTCCGTTGCCCGCGGCATCCTTATGGCTGCCGCCGCCCTGTTCTTCTCCTCCGTCTCCGCCCTCGTCTGGGCCATCGTCATCTTCGGCGCCGCGCAATCCGCCGTCACCCTCCTCTATCTCCATTTGAGATATCCCGGCTTCTGGCGCGCCTTCGACTCCCGAATGGCCCTCCGCCAACTCCGCTACGCCGCCCCCCTCGGCTTCTCCGGCATCTTGTGGTACTCGGAAACCGATCTCCACAACTACTTCGTCTCCCACCTCGCCGGTACCCTCGCCTTCGCCATCTACTCCTACGGCACCTTCGACATTCCCCTCGCCGGCATCGTCACCGAAGGCGTAGCCACCGTCATGATCCCCCGCCTCAGCCTCCTGCAAAAGGCCGGCGACCACCGCCAGATCGTCCAAATCATCGCCGCCGCCATGCGCAAGCTCGCCTTCCTCATCTTCCCCATCGCCGGCGTCCTCCTCGTCACCAGCCGCGAGTTCATCCTCTTTTTCTTCACCCAGCGCTTCGCCGCTGCCATCCCGATCTTCCGCATCAACCTCTGCCTCCTCCCTCTCGCCACCATCGTCACCGACCCCGTCATCCGCGCCTACACCGCGTTCCACCCCACCCTGGTCCGCCTCCGCATCGTCCTGTTCGCCCTCATCTGCGCCGCCCTCTGGTTCTTCACCTCCCGCTACGGAGGCCTCGGCGCCATCGCCGTCGTCGTCTCGGCCCGATACCTGGAAACCGGCATCATCGCTCTGCTCCTTCGGCCCATCGTCGGCATCCAGCCCCAAGACATCCGCCTCCTCCGCGACCCGGCCAAACTCGCCGCTGCTGCCGTCGTCGCCGGCGCCGTCACCGAACTCGCCCGGCTCTCGCTCGCCGGAGCCCGCCCGTTCGACGTCCTCGCCGTCTGCGGAACCGTCTATCTCATCGCTTACCTCGTTGCCGTCGCCGCTCTACGTGTCCCCACCGCCGGGGAGTGGGCCACGGCCCGCGCGCTCCTCCGCAACACCGCCGCCCGCCTCCGCCTGGGCCCCCCAACCGCCGGATAGTAGAATCAAGAAACATGCGCCTGCCTGTAGTCTGCGCCCTTCTCCTCTCATTCCCCCTGCTGGCGCGCGAGCCATTTCACTCGAAACACGCCATGGTCACCGGCCAGGAGCCCATCGCCACACGCGCCGGCGTCGCCATGCTCAAAAAAGGCGGCAACGCCGTCGACGCCGCCGTCACCGTCGGCTTCGCCCTCGCCGTCACCTACCCCTTCGCCGGAAACCTCGGCGGCGGCGGCTTCATGCTCATCCACATGGCCGACGGCCGCTCCACTTTCATCGACTTCCGCGAGATGGCCCCCCACGCCGCCTCCCGCAACATGTACCTCGATTCCGCCGGTAACCTCACCAACGGCAGCCTCGTCGGCTGGCGCGCCTCCGGCGTCCCAGGCTCCGTTGCCGGCTTCGCGCTCGCCATGGAAAAATTCGGCACAAAAAAATGGGCCGATGTCGTCGCCCCCGCCGAAAAACTCGCCCAACGCGGCATCCCCGTCTCCTACGCCCTCGCCGAATCCCTCCGGCACGCTCAAAAACTCCTCTCCCAGTTCCCCGACTCCAACCGCATCTTCCTCAACAACGGCGCCCTCCGCGAGCCCGGCGCCCTCTTCAAACAGCCCGAACTCGCCCGCACCCTCAACCGCATCCGCAAAAACGGCGCCAAGGACTTCTACCACGGCGAAACCGCCCGCCTCATCGACGCCGCCATGCGCGCCAACTCGGGCGACATCACCCTCGACGATCTCGCCAACTACCGCGCCATCGAGCGCAAACCCCTCACCGGCTCCTACCGCGGCTACACCGTCCTCACCTCGCCCCCACCCAGCTCCGGCGGCGTCGGCATCCTCGAAATGCTCGGCATGCTCGAAGGCTCCCACTACACACAATCCGGAGCCGGCTCGGCCGCCGCCATCCATTACGTCGCCGAAGTCGAACGCCGCGCCTACGCCGACCGCAACGAATACCTCGCTGACCCCGACTTCCACCACCCGCCCATCGCCCAACTCCTCGACCCCGGCTACCTTCACGCCCGCGCCGCCACCATCCTCGCCAACCACGCCACACCTTCCACCGAGGTCGGCCCCGGCAAACTCGCCGCCCTCCTCGACGAAAGCTCCGACACCACCCACTTCAACGTCATCGACTCGGCCGGCAACGCGGTCGCCGTCACCTACACCCTCAACGGCGGCTACGGCAGCGGCGTCACCGTCCCCGGCGCCGGCTTCCTCCTCAACAACGAAATGGACGACTTCGCCGCCAAACCCGGCGCCCCCAACATGTTCGGACTCGTCCAAGGCGAAGCCAACGACATCCAGCCCGGCAAGCGCCCCCTCTCCTCCATGACCCCCACCATGCTCCTCAAAGACGGCAAGCCCTTCCTCGTCCTCGGCGCCCCCGGCGGCTCCCGCATCATCAACGGCGTCTTCGAAGTGATGCTAAACGTCGTCGACTTTCACATGAATGTGCAGGATGCCATCGACTGGCCGCGCTTCCATCACCAGTGGCTCCCCGACACGCTCTTCCTCGAGCCGGGCATCAGCCCCGACACCGCCCGCCTTCTCGAAGGCATGGGCTACAAACTCGGCGAAGTCTCCGGCGTCGCCCGCGTCGAAGCAATCGTGAATACCGGAACCTGGCTCGAAGGCGGCACTGACGGACGCGCGCCCGGCGGACTGGCGGCAGGATACTGATGCAACACGTTCTCTCAACACACCTCTTCGTAAATCACCGTTTAACCACGGTCTGGCTCGAACGCGTCTGGCAGGCTGGCATCCCGGCCATCGAAATCTTCTGCGCCCGCCAGCACCTCGACTACCGCGACCGCGCCCAGATCCACGAACTCGGCCACTTCTTCCACGACTCCGAGCTCAAACTCCACTCCGTCCACGCCCCCATGTACACCGACGAAATCTGGGGCCGCAGCGGTCCGCAGTCCATCATCGACATCACCGATCCCGTCAAAGTCAGACGCTTCGAAGCCGTCGACGAAATCAAACGCACCCTCGAAATCGCCGAAACCATCCCCTTCCGCTACCTCATCCTCCACTTGGGCCCCGGCGGAACCGAATACTCCGACGCCCGCATCGACGCCGGCTTCTCCACGCTCGAAGAACTCAGCCTCTTCGCCCGCCAGCGCGGCGTCGAGGTCCTGCTCGAAAACACCCCCAACGAACTATCGAGCGCCGAGCGCCTCCGCCTCTTCCTCGACATCACCCACCTCAATCTCGGACTTTGCCTCGACGTCGGCCATGCGAATATGAAGGAAGGGGTCGAGGCCGCATTCCGCCTCATGGAAAGCCGTCTGCGCTCGACGCATCTGCACGACAACGACGGCACAAGCGATCAGCACCTGCTCCCGTTCGACCCCGGCGGCTCGATCGACTGGAAAAAAACAATGGAATTGCTTCGCACCCATCCCGATCAGTACCCGCTCCTGCTCGAACTTCGCGAACCCCAACTCGTCGCCAATCCGATCGAAACCGCCTGCGACATCTTCACCCGTCTCGAAACCACTTGAAATCGAATCCCCCCATGTCTGATTCCGTTCCCCGCATCTCGATCCGCGACGCCGCCGCCCACGTGGGCCAATCCGTCGAGATCGCCGGCTGGCTCTACAATCTCCGCCGCAGCGGCAAAATCTGCTTCCCGCTCCTGCGCGACGGCGCCGGCATCATCCAGTGCGTCGCCGTCAAAAGCCAACTCGACGAAGCGCTCTTCGAAGCCCTCAAGGACCTCACCCAGGAGTCCTCCCTCATCGTCCGAGGCCGCATCCGCGCCGAACAACGCGCCCCCGGCGGCTTCGAACTCGACGTCGAGGGTGCCGAAATCCTCCAGCGCGTCCCCGAATCCGACCCCTACCCCATCACCCCCAAGGAACACGGCGTCGACTTCCTGATGGACCACCGCCATCTCTGGCTCCGCAGCCGCCGCCAGCACGCCATCCTCGGCGTCCGCCATGAAGTCATCCGCGCCATCCGCGATTACTTCGACTCGAACGGCTTCACCCTCGTCGACACCCCCATCTTCACCCCCGCCGCCTGCGAAGGCACCACCACCCTCTTCGAGGTCGATTACTTCGAAGGCGAAAAAGTCTACCTCACCCAGTCCGGCCAGCTCTACAACGAGGCCAACGCCATGGCCTTCGGCAAAGTCTACTGCTTCGGCCCCACCTTCCGCGCCGAAAAATCGAAAACCCGCCGCCACCTCACCGAATTCTGGATGGTCGAGCCCGAAATGGCCTACTCGAACCTCGAAGACGTCAAGCGCGTCGCCGAGGAACTCATCGTCTTCGTCACCGGCCGCGTCCTCGAACGCCGCCGCGCCGAACTCACCGAACTCGAGCGCGACATCACCAAACTCGAAGCCATCCGCGCCCCCTTTCCCCGCATCAGCTACGACGAAGCCGTCGAGCGCCTCAAACAAAAAGGCAGTGAAATCACCTGGGGCGGCGACTTCGGCGGCGCCGACGAAACCCTCCTCAGCGAAGACTATGACCGTCCCGTCATGGTCGACCGCTACCCCGCCCAGGTCAAAGCCTTCTACTTCCAGCCCGACGACCAGCGCCCCGAAGTCGTCTTGGGCGTCGACGTCCTCGCCCCCGAAGGCTACGGCGAAATCATCGGCGGCGGTCAGCGCATCCACGATCTCAACCTCCTCCTCCGCCGCCTCGAAGAACACAAACTCCCGCGGGAAGCTTTCGAGTGGTACCTCGATCTCCGCAAATACGGCTCCGTCCCCCACGCCGGCTTCGGCATGGGCGTCGAGCGCTTCGTCGCCTGGATGTGCGGCCTCGAACACATCCGCGAAACCATCGCCTATCCACGCATGATTTACAGGACCCGTCCTTAACAAGAGACAGCATCACCCCATGCCTTCTTCAAAAATCGCAATCCTCGGCGCGCCACTCGACTTGGGCGCAGGCCGCCGCGGCGTCGACATGGGCGCTAGCGCCGTCCGCCTCGCCGGCCTCAACACCCGCATCGCCGCCCTCGGCTACGAGGTCGAAGACCTCGGCAACATCCCCGTCCCCCAACCCGAAGCCGAACCCGCTGGCCACCCCCGCGCCCGCTACCTCCCGCAGATCGCCGCCGCCTGCCAGACGCTCGCCACCCGCGTCGAACAGGTCATGCGCGAGGGCCGGTTCCCCCTCGTCCTCGGTGGCGACCACTCCGTCGCCGTCGGCACCGTCTCCGGCGTCTCCTCCTATCTCCGCGGCCAGGGCAAGCGCATGGGCCTGCTCTGGATCGACGCCCACACCGACATGAACACCCCGGAAACCAGCCCATCCGGCAACATCCACGGCATGCCGCTCGCCTGCTGCGTCGGCCTCGGCCCCGCCGAACTCACCTCCATCGGCGGCTTCTCCCCCAAAGTCGATCCCGCCAACGTCGTCCTCGTCGGCATCCGCAGCGTGGACTCGACCGAACGCGCCAACGTCCAGGCCGCCGAAGTCCACGTCGCCACCATGCGCGACATCGACGAACGCGGCCTCCGCTCCATCATGGACGAAGCCATCCTCCGCGCCTGCGAAGGCGCCGAAGGCTTCCACGTCTCCCTCGACATGGACGCCGTCGACCCACAGGACGCCCCCGGCGTCGGCACCCCCGTCCGCGGCGGCCTCACCTACCGCGAAGCCCACCTCATCATGGAAATGATCTGCGACTCCGCCAAACTCCTCTCCCTCGAAGTCGTCGAAGTCAACCCCGTCATCGACGAAGCCAACCGCACCGCCTCCCTCGCCGTCGAACTCATCATGTCCGCCCTCGGGAAGCGCATTCTATGAAAACTCGCGTCGCGGTCATCTACGGCGGCCGCAGCGGCGAACACGAAATCTCGCTCCGCTCCGCCGCTTCCGTCCTCGAAGCTCTCGACCCCGAGCGCTATAAAGTCCTCCACTACCGCATCTCGCCCGAAGGCAAGTGGAACCCCCGTCCCATCGTCCCCGAACCCGGCGGCAACCCCGAAATCGACGTCGTCTTCCCCATCCTCCACGGCACCTTCGGCGAGGATGGCACCATCCAGGGCCTCCTCGAGCTCGCCGGCCTTCCCTACGTCGGCGCCGGCGTCCTCGCTTCCGCCGTCTCCATGGACAAGGAAGTCATGAAGCGCCTCGCTGTCGAACGCCGCCTCCCCGTCACCGATTACCGTGTCCTCCGCTCCCCCGCCGAAGCCAACCTCGACCAAATCGGCGCCGAACTCGGCTGGCCCGTCTTCGTCAAACCCGCCAACCTCGGCTCCTCCGTCGGCATCTCCCGCGCCACCGGCGTCCCCGCCCTCAAAGCCGCCATCGACCTCGCCTTTGAGTTCGACCGCAAAGTCCTCATCGAGCGCGCCATCCTCGGCCGCGAGTTCGAGTGCGCCGTCCTCGGCAACGACTCACCCTCCGCCGCCACCCCCTGCGAAGTCCTCCCCTCCCGCGATTTCTACGACTACGAAGACAAGTACATCCTCGAAGCCGCCCGCACTGTCCTCCCCGCCGATCTCACCCCCGCCCAAACCGCCGAAATGCAGCGCCTCGCCGTCGCCTGCTACCAGGCCGTCGAATGTGAAGGCATGGCCCGAGTCGATTTCCTGATGGAATCC
>JAKAJI010000005.1 GCA_021813825.1 Acidobacteriota bacterium
CGAGTGCCCAGGCCGCCCGCCAGGATGACGCACTGGATTCTGGTTCCGGACTGAGACATCTGATTCAGTCCCTCACAAGGACGGTTGAGCCATCGTGATCGAAGCGGAAGCGGAGTTCGGATAAGCCTTCGCCGGCCATCGCGCGGCGCAGGCGCATAGGATCCTCGGCGAAGAACAACAGGAAGCCGCCGCCCCCGGCGCCGACGAGTTTTCCCCCGAGGGCTCCGTTGCTCATGGCGACGGAATAGAGGTGGTCGATCCTGCTGTTGCTCATGTCGCCGGACCGCGTCCTTTTGATTTCCCAATGTTCGCGCATGAGGGCGGCGAAGCGGTTCGTGTCGCCGGATTCCAGTGCCTGTTTGACGGACTGGCCGAGGCGCTTTACGAAATGGAGGTTCTCGATCATTGCCTGGTCGGAACTGTTCGTGCGGTCCCGTTGATCGGCGAGCACACTCGTGGCGTTTCTGGAGTAACCGGTAAAAAACATCAGCAGATTGTGTTCGAGATCGAGCAGCGTGTGGTTGCTGATGTTCAAGGGCGTGACGGTTACCGAGCCGTCGGTGGCGAAATCGAAGCAACTCAGCCCGCCGAAGGCGGCAATATATTGGTCCTGCTTGCCGAGCGGCTGACCGAGGACGTTGATTTCGATGTCACAGGCCGCCTCCGCCAAAGCCGCGGTCGAAATGAACTCCCGCTTATAGGCGTAGAGAGCGCGGAGTAGGCCGACGGTGAAGGTCCCTGAGGAGCCGAGGCCGGTGCCCGCGGGGACGTCGGCCATGCTGGCGATCTCGATGGAGCCTTCCGTGTTGTGACGTCTGAGAACTTCACGAAAGATGGGGTGGGCGATCTCGTCAACCGAGTTTACTCTTTCGAGCGAAGAGTACTTCAGCAAATACCCCTCACTGAACATTCGATTGAGGCTCACAAAGACATACTGGGAGATCGCACCCGATATGACATAGCCGCCGAACCGGCTGTAGTAAGAGGGGAGATCCGTTCCTCCGCCCCCGATGGAGATCCGCAAGGGTGTACGAGTGATGATCACTGCGATTGCGCTTGCGGAATGGTAACAACTGCGCGGACCCAGCGGCAAGCCGCGAGCGTTGACCGTTCGCGGCTTTGCGCAGCAGACCTGGGCTCAGCGTTCGTCGCGGCGGCGGGGCGAGACGGCATCCCAGCGGGGGTCGGCGGTGCTCTTGTAGTTCTTGGGCAGGGTGCGCCAGTCGGGGCGGCTGATGCCGTTGAGGTCGTAGACGACGCGGCCGTCGCGGAGGGTGAGTTCACAGATGAGCTTTTCGCTGCCATCCATGCGGGCGCCGTACATGTCGGTGAAGCCGAACTGGCCTTTTTCCAGGCGCAGGACGGCGACATCGGCGGGGGCGCCGACGCTCAAGTTGCCGAGTTCTTCGTGATGGATTTCTCTGGCCGGGTTCCAGGTGGACTTGGCGATGACGTCGTCGAGCGAAAGGCCGAGGGCGAGGAACTTGCTCATCAGGTTGAGCATGTCCTTCATGCCAGCGTTCATGCTGGAGATGTGGAGATCGGTGGAGATCGAGTCGGGGAGGAAGCCCTGCTTGATGGCGGGGACGACGACGCGCCAGGCGAAGCTGCCGCCGCCGTGGCCGACGTCGAAGATGACGCCGCGCTTGCGGCCTTCGATCATGCCTGGATTTACCTCTCCGTTGTCGAGCAGTTCGTGCCGCAGGCCGGAGTAACAGTGGGTGTAGATGTCACCGGGGCGGAGTTTCTTGGTGACGAGTTCGGCGAGGGGACGCTGGGGCCAGTCCGTGCCGAAGTCAATCATGACGGGGATGTGCGCCATTTCACCGGCCTGAACCGCACGCTCGACGGGGGTCCATTCCGGACCGGTGTAGTGGGCACACTTGAAGCCGACGATCAGGCCTTTGTGACGAAGGGCCATGTCGGAGGCTGAGCGGGGCTCCATGTCGTAGAAGTTGTCCTCGTAGGGCTCGCCGCGCATGCCGGCGCCGACGATGTTGAGGAAGGCGAGGACGCGGGTCTTGGAGCGGTCGATGACGTGCTGCTTGAAATCTTCGAAGTTGCGCCAACCGGAGGAGCCGGCGTCGGCGACCGTGGTGACGCCGGTGCGGAGGGTGAAGCCGTCGGGCCAGACGCTGTTGTCGCCGGCGTAGGAGTGGGCTTCGCCGGTGCTGGCATAGACGTGGACATGGATGTCGACGAGGCCAGGGGTGACGTAGAGCCCGTGGACGTCGACCGTTTTCAGGGCGCGGGAAGCGTCGAGATGCTCGGCGACGGCGGCGATGTGGCCATTCTTGATGCCCACGTCGCGGACGGCGCTGATGCCGTTCTTCGCGTCGATGACGTGGCCGTTTTGCAGCAGGAGATCGTAGTCGTATTGCTGTTGAGCCATGGCAAGAGAACCGAGGGCGCCGAGAACGAACAATAGCGCTCCTGTGTGTGAGGTGAGGTTTGTTTTCATCGCTCCAATTCCACTAAGGCGTAGATGTTTAACTCGGGAAGCGTGAACTCGGCTGCTTCGGGAGTGAAGGATACATCGAGAAGGCGAACGGGGTCGAGGCCGGAAGCCCAGGCGCGGGCGCGGGAATAGTGGCCGAGGACCCGGATGCGGAGTCCTTCGACATGGCGCCGGGCGCCGTCGTAGTTGAGCAGGTGGACCAGGGTGCGCCTGGCGTCGCCTTCCAGGCGGCCGATGACGACTTCGCTGCCATAGATGCGCAGCAGGCGTTTGTCGTCGCCGAGGGTCTGCCGGATAAGATGGGCCATGCCGTCGGGGTTGGCGGCGAGCGAGTTGGGGAACTGGCTCGAGCCCAGCTTGACGTCGAGCAGGCCGGGTTGCGGGCTGGCGACGCGCTCGAACAACAGGTTGCGGCGCACGAGCAGGTTCATGACTTCGCCGGCGCGGGGCGTCCCATCATCCTGAAATGCGATGTTGACGAGAGGTTGCATCCCGGCGGCGGAAGGCAGAGTGCGGAGGAAGGCGATCATCGCCTCGAGCGGCGCCTGGCCGGCGGCGTCGGTGTGGATGCCGGCGTTGGCGGAGAATTCGAACGCTTCTGCCGCGGCGACGGCGGCGCTCAAGCCGGGGGCATCGTAGAAAAACCGGGCGTTGGGATTGCGAAGGATCCGCGAGCCGTTCGTATTGACCCATGGCGCGGTGGAGGCGGAGGCTTCGTCGATGCGGTAGTTGACGCCGGGGGTGAGCAGTTTAGTGGCGCCGGCGGGTGGCTCAGCGCTGGAGGCGATTTCGGGAACGGCCGCTTGGATCGCCCCGGCGGCCAGAAGCAAAGCGAGAGTGAGTCTCACAGCGTTACGGCCTTCAGGTGGATCTTGTTGAGATCGTAGACGCCCAAGCCGAGCGTAGAGGCGTACTGGATGTGGCCGGGTTCACGGATGAAATGGTTTTTCTGCGGATCGAGGCCGCGGCTGTTCCACAGATGCGAGCGGGAACGATCCCACAGCGAGGGAGCACCCTCTTGCTTGCGTTTGGCTTCGATGACGTCGAGCAGGAGGTGGTCCATGGCGACCGGGTCCGTGCCGAATTGCATCATTTTCGGATAGAAGCGGAAGCGCTTGTCGGTGTTGAACGGGCCGCCGTGCCAGACGCCGCGGAGGCCGTCCATGACGCTGAGGACGGCGCGCGAGCGAAGCGGTTCGACGGAGGCGAGCGTGCCGATGAAGGAGTAGGTGTTGGTTACCTCGTAGCGGTGGGAGCGGGCGACGTTGGAGAAATCTCCGTAGGCGATGTTTTTCAGGCACCCGGTGACGCCTGCCGCCTGATGTTCCTTCATGTTGGGGATGTTGACGATCTTGGTGAATTTCTCCGTGACAAGGCGGATCATATTCGAGCGGGTGTCATCCTCGCCGAAGAAATCGACCTCGACGTAGGTGTCGGGATCGTAGCCGAGGATGGCTCCGCGCTGGCCTTCGATGCCGGTGACGGTAACGCCGGACGGGACGTATTTTTCGTAGCCGACGGTGCGCATCTGATCGGGGAAACGCTCGTAGATGGTGATGCGTTCGGGCGCCACGCCCACCTTCATGAGGTTCTTGACGACGGCGGCGACGACCTCGGGGCTGGACATGATGCGGGGGGCGCCGGAGCAGTTCACCTTGATGCCGACGACGTCGTTGGGCTGGATGAAGCGGGCCCAGGAGTCGCGGGGGTCGGGGTCGCCGGTGAGCAGTTTCATGCCGTCGTCGATCATCGTCTCGACGCGGGCGGCATTGACGGTGTCGGTAGCTTCGTCGAGAACGCTGTCGCTGTGAACGCGGGCCACCTGCCCGGGGTACTTGCCGGGCATTCCCTGTCCCGGGACGGATTTGTACTTACTTACGATCTTGTAATGGGGAAGCTTGGAATCCGAGGCGAGTACGGGCGTGGCCGCGGCAAGAGAAAGAAATCCGCGCCTATTCATAAGAGAAAGTAAATGATATCGCATCCCCGGCGGGAAGGGATATTTCCCAAGCCGGAAACTAGAGGGTGACGGCGTTTTTGGCGATGTAGGGGTCGAGGGACTGGTCGGGTCCGATGTAGTGGAACTCCTCGGCAGCAGGGAGATTATGGCGGCGGCCGATGGCGGCGTCGCGTTCCTCGAAGGCGACCTTGACGAATTCGGCGGGGCCTTCGGGGCCTTCGAGCGCGGGAATGCGCTGGTTGCGGGCGCGGAGGCTCGCGTTGAGATCGACGACCATGTGCTCGATCATGGTGCGGCAGGAAAGGATGGCGCGGCGCTTCTGTTCGACGACGCCGGAGATGTCGACGACGCGGTTGACCAACTGCGGGCCGCGGGCGAAATAATACTTCTCGCTGACGCTGTGGGGCTGAATACCTGCGGCGCGGTGCTCGGGAAAATCGAGGCTGCCGCCGGCCATCCAGCAGGCGGCTTCGACGGCCTGGGCGGTGACGTAGTGGTCCGGATTTTCTTCGTAGTGGCCCCAGGGATCGTAGCTGAGCACGGTGTTGACCTTGAGGAGGCGGAAAAGGAAGATGAGGCGGCCGCGGAGTTCGGTGCGGGCGACGTCATCCATGCGGTGGTTGCGGTAGCTTAAGTCGAAGCTGCCTTTGAGGCCCATCGTCTTAACGAAGAGGGCGGTGTCGTTTTCGTTGGCCAGGACGGTGGCGCCGAGGCTGAGGCCGGCGGAATCCTTCTCGTCGTTCGAGGTCCGGATGAAGTAGCCGGTATAGCCTTCGCGAAGCATTTTGGCGATGGTGCCGCCGGCGAAGATGGGGCCGTCGTCGAGATGGGGCGTGACGAGCGCGAAGACCTTCCCCTCGTGAGGACGGCCTTCGGCGGCGCGTTCGACGGTGATCGAATGGGTGTCGCCGGCGACGCTGGTTTGGGCGGAGGCCTGAGCGCCGGCGAACAGGGCTCCGGCGAGGGCTCCAGAGAAAAAATCCCGGCGGTCCATTGGTTTTTCAGGCTTTCGCCGCCTGGCTGAGCACTTCCTTCAGGCGGCGGGCCACGATGAGGTCTTCGCCGGGTTGCAGCATCCAGACGCCGACTACGATGGTGTTTTCATCCGAGGGCAGGTCCTTGTCGCCCTTGCGGCCCGTGAAGGGGTTGAGTTCGATCGGGGGATCGCCTTCGCGCAACTGGCGGGCGACTTCCC
Organism: Acidobacteriota bacterium; assembly: GCA_021813825.1. Taxonomy (GTDB): domain Bacteria; phylum Acidobacteriota; class Terriglobia; order Bryobacterales; family Bryobacteraceae; genus JAJYKC01. The sequence goes on from JAKAJI010000005.1 coordinate 5,614, forward strand.
TGGGTTCGATTTTCACGCGAGCCGGATCGTATTTGAGCAGAAGATGGGGAACGTGGTTGGCGACGGGCGGGACAGCGATGGTAGTCGTGAGCGTTGGGACGCCGCGGACGTGGGCGGCGATGCGCTCGGCGGTGCGGCGGAACTCGGCTTCCATGCCGGCATCGGATTGAGAGAGGAACCAGTCGACGGCGGCGACCATGCCGACGATCTGTTCCTTGGCGACCTTCATGCCGCGGCCGACGGTGTTGGAGTTTGGGTTGTTGTTGCGCGCGGCGGCCTCGATGAGGTCCTTGCGGCCGAGGAGCAGGCCGGCGTTCTGCGGGCCGCGGATGCCTTTGCCACCGGAGAAGGTGACAAGGTCGAAGCCCATGGCGGTGTAGTTCCAGAGGTTGGAGATGGGCGGGACGTCGGCGGCGGCGTCGTTGAAGCAGGGAACGTTGTGGGAGTGGGCGATGCGGACCCAATCCTCGCGTGAGATGGGACTTTCCTGCGCGGCGTTGAAGTAGTGGCACATCACGGTACGTTCGTTGAAGGCGCGCTCGTACTCGTCGATGGTTTCGATGGTGACAAACTCGATGCCGCAGTTGCGCAGGGCGTGGTCGTACTCATAGCGGTGGGTCTTTTGGACGATGACCTCGTTCTTGAGGCCCTGCATGGAGTTGGGGATGGCTTTAATCGAGTCTTCGTTGCCGCGGGTGATGCAGGCGGCCATGCCAAGCGTAAGCGCCGAGGCTGCGCCGGCGGTGACGAGCGCCGCTTCGCAGCGGAGGCGTTTGGCGAGGTATTCGCCCGCCTTGGTCTGCAGTTCCTCGAGCCGGACGGGGTGTTTCGCGGCTTGGTTGACAGCCGCGCGGACCTGCGGCGGCATGACGGCGGCCGTGAGGAACGTGTAGGTGCCGGCGGCGTTGATGATTTTTCGGACACCGAGCTTTTCGTAATAGTCGACCGGTTCGGCCTCCCGGCCAGCGGTGGCTCCGGCCTGCGCCGCGGTTCCGGCCGCCAATGCGCCGCCCGCGGCGCCGAAAAACCGTCTACGAGTTGTTGGTACAAACATGCTGTTGTCGCCTTCCATCGCCTCTGACTATATATCAATGCGGCGGCGCGTTCCATATCTGGGAAGCTGAATGATCATGGGCACGCGCGATCATCATTCCCGGGTGACGGTTCGCTGGACGGGCAACCTGGGTTCAGGGACCGCGGGCTATGGGGCGTACTCGCGGAATCACGAGATACGGGGCGAGGGCAAGCCGCCGATCGCCGGCTCTTCGGACCCGGTGTTCCGGGGCGACGCAGACCGGTACAACCCGGAGGAGCTGTTCGTGGCGTCGCTGGCGGCGTGCCACGAGCTGTGGTTTCTGCATCTGTGCGCGGATGCGGGGATCGTGGTTACGGCGTATGAGGACGAGGCGGAAGGCTGGATGCAGGAGACGGCGGACGGGGGCGGGCGGTTCGTACGGGTGAGGCTGCGGCCACGCGCGCGGATCGAAGGCGTGTGCGGGGCGGCGACGATCGGCGACATCCACCAGGCGGCCCACAAGAAGTGCTTCCTTGCGAGTTCCGTGAATTTTCCGGTCGAGGTGGCTCCGGAGGACCTCGAGTAAGGCGGGCGGGGCGCGACAGGGTTCGTTCGCCGATTCCGGACCGCTGTTGGCCGAATTACGATGGCGTGGGCAGCGAGGACGGACTACGCTGGGACCATGAGTGGCCCCATGCCTCCCTCGCTCGAGGATTTCCGCTGGCGCCGGTACCGCCGCAGAAGAGCGCGGGGCGCCTCCGGGGTGGTCCTGGGCGCGACGATCATCGCGGTGGGTGTGCTGCTGCTGCTGGACAACCTCGATATCATTCCGGCCGTGAATCTGTGGAATTACTGGCCCGTAATTCTGATCGCCCTGGGCCTGGCGCGGCTGACGAACACGTCGAGCCCGTCGAGTTTGATCTGGGGCGGGGCGATGACGGCGGCGGGTGCCTTGCTGCTGCTGAATAACCTGGACCTGCTTCGTTTCCCGGTCCATTTATTCTGGCCGCTGATGGTGATCGCCTTCGGGGCGAGCATGTTGTTCCGGGCCGCGGAGGCTCACCGGTACGCAGGGGCGCCACCGGGAGGAGCGGTTTGTAACGGACCGAACTTCAGTGTTTGGAGCGTGTTTGGGGGAGTGGAGCGGCGAATTGAGACCGACGACTTCCAATCGGCGTATGTTTCGGCCGTGTTTGGGGGCGTGAAGCTGGACCTGCGGCGCGCCCAGATCAAGCAGGGGCGGGCGATTATCGACGTAAACGCGGTGTTTGGCGGCGTGGAGATGATGGTGCCGGAGAACTGGACCGTGGTGGTGGAGGCGACGGGCGTGTTCGGCGGCATCGAGGATAAGACGCGGCCTCCGCAGCAAGTGCCCGGGCAGGTGAATCCCGTGCTGGTGGTGACGGGCGCGGCCGCGTTCGGCGGCGTATCGATCGCAAACTAAAGAACGGACCCGCGCCGGCATGCATCCGTTGTTCGCCAACAAAACGGGGTTGTTGCTGTACCTCGCGCTGTGGATTCCGTTTGCGGCGACGCTGGCTTATCTGCTGTCGGTGACGGGAGGGCTGCCGTGGCGTGAAGCGGCGTCGATCACCGCTCCTCTGGCAGGGATCTATGCCTTTGTCTGCCTGTCGGCGTGGTATCTGTGCCGGTATCTTCCGCTGGGCGCGGCCCGGGTTCCTTCGCTCGTGTTGAACCACGGCGAGGCCGCGATCATCGCGGCTCTGCTGTGGGTAGTTGCGGCGAAGGGCCTGTCGGTGCTGCTGGAGCGGGTATTCGCCGGCTTCGACCGGCGGTTTTCCCATCAACTGCCTTTGCTTTTTGCGATCGGGCTGCAGCTTTACCTGCTTGCGGTGGCGGTGCACTACATTTTGCTGGGACTGGAGCGGTCCCGCGAGGCCGAACGGCACGCACAGGAGGCGATGCTAGCGGCGCGGGAGGCGGAACTGCGGGCCTTGAAGGCGCAGATCAATCCGCACTTTCTGTTCAACAGCCTGAATTCGATCAGCGCGCTGGCGACGATGGATGGATTGCGGGCGCGCGACATGTGCCTGACGCTATCGGATTTTTTGCGGCGCACGCTGAGCCTGGGGGATAAGGAGACGATCCCGCTCACCGAGGAGGTGGCGATGGCGCAGCTCTATCTGTCGGTGGAAAAGATCCGTTTCGGGGCGCGGTTGCGGTTTGAAACGAGGCTTGACGGGGAGTGCGCGGCGTGTCCGGTGCCGCCGCTGATCCTGCAGCCGTTGATTGAGAATGCGGTGAAGCACGGGGTGGCGGGGATGTTGGAGGGGGGCTCGATCGCGCTGGCCGCGCGGTGTGGCAACGGTTGGCTGACGGTCACGGTGGAAAACGATTTCGATCCCGAAGCGGAGGCGGCGTCGCGAACCGGGATCGGGCTGGAGAATGTGCGGTCGCGGCTGCGGGCACGGTACTCGGGCGAAGCGTCGTTGCGGGCGTCGGCAACGGAGGCGACCTACCGCGCCGAACTGGTTCTTCCCTGCCCCAGCCACGGCCGCAGGACGGCGGAGAGTTGGCCATCATGAGGAGAGAGCGGACCGATGTCTGAATTCGAGGAAGGCGCGATGCTGAAGCATTTCCGGATCGTGTCGAAGCTCGGCGAGGGCGGGATGGGCGCGGTCTATCTGGCGCGCGATACGCGCCTGGACCGGAATGTGGCCATCAAGCTTTTGACGGCGGAATTGGCCGGCGATACGCGCCATGTGGAGCGGTTCCGGCAGGAGGCGCGGCTGGCTTCGAGCCTGAATCATCCGAACATCGCTCAGGTCTACGAGACCGGCGAGCACGAAGGCGCTCCGTTTCTGGTGATGGAGTATGTGGAAGGCGAGCCGCTGACGGCGCGAATCGCGCGCGGGCCGATGAAGCCGGCCGAGGTGCTCGATGCCGGCGCTCAGGCTGCCGACGCGCTCGATGCCGCGCACTCGCAAGGCATTGTGCACCGCGACATCAAGCCGGCGAACCTGATCTTCGACGCGCGAGGGCGGTTAAAGATATTGGACTTCGGGCTGGCGCGGAGGGAAGCGCAGGCGGCCGCGCGGGAGCCGGGAGACGGGGAAACGGTGCTGATGACGACCGGGAACCTGGTGCTCGGCACGGTCCACTACATGAGCCCGGAGCAGGCGCTGGGGCACGAGGTGGACCACCGCAGCGATCTGTTCAGCCTGGGCGTGGTGCTGTATGAAATGTGCGCGGGGCGGCTTCCCTTTGACGGCGAGAACTCGCAGCAGGTGATTGCGAAAATCCTTTCCAGCCAGCCCGAGGCGGTGGCGCGGTTCAACTATGAGGTGCCGGAAGGGCTGGACCGCTTGATTCGGAAGTGTCTCGAGAAAGAGCGCACGCGGCGGTATCAATCGGCTCGGGAGTTGCTAGTGGATCTGGAAAATCTGCGCCGCGACACCGGCAGCCGGGCGGCGGCTTCCGTGGTTGCGCCGAGTGTGCTGCGCGTGGTGATCGTGGACGACGAGGAACTGGCGCGGGGACTTCTGCGCGAGTACATCCGCGCGACGCCGGGGATTGAACTGGTGGCGGAGTGCGCCAACGGTTTTGAGGCCGCCAAGATGATTCCGGCGCTTAAGCCGGACGTGGTGATTCTGGACGTGCAAATGCCGAAGCTCAATGGTTTCGAGGTGCTCGAGCTGATCGGCACGGAAACGCCGGTGATTTTTGCTACCGCGTTTGACGATTATGCGATGCGCGCTTTCGACGCCAATGCGGTGGATTACTTGCTGAAACCGTTCAGCCTGGAGCGGTTCCAGACAGCGATCGGGCGGGTGCGGCAGCGGACAGGCCAACCGATGCCTTCTCCCACTCAGCTTGCCGCCGCGGCGCGCGCGCCGCAGGAATTTGTCGACCGCATCGTGGTGAAGGACGGCTCGCGGGTCCACATTGTGCCGGTGAGCAAACTGGAATACGCCGAGGCGCAGGACGATTACGTGTCGCTGCATAGCGAGGGCAAGAGCTATCTGAAGCAGCAGACGATTTCGAGTCTGGAGGCGAGCCTGGATCCGCGGCGGTTCGTGCGGGTGCACCGGTCATACCTGGTGAACATCGAGTGCGTGGCGCGGATCGAGCCATACGCCAAAGACAGCCGCGTGGCGGTGCTTACGAGCGGGGCGCAACTTGCGGTGAGCCGGGCGGGCTACGACCGGCTTCGGGCGCTGCTCGAAGGAAGGTAAGCGGCGCCTCAGCCGCCATCGGCGAACTCGGGATAGAGCATCGAGCCGCCGTCGACGACCAAGCTGTGGCCGGTGATGAAGTCGGCTTCATCGGATGCGAGCCAGACGGCGACGCGGGCGACGTCTTCCGGCTGGCCGATGCGGCCGTAGGGGATGAGCTTCAGAAGTTGCTGCAGGGCTTCGGGCGTGGCCCAAGCGGAGTGATTGAGCGGGGTCTGGATGGCGCCGGGGGCAATGCTGTTGACGCGGATACGGTGGGGCGCCACTTCCTGGGCGAGAGTCTTCATCATCATCATGACGCCGCCCTTCGACGCCGCGTAATTGACGTGGCCGGCCCATGGGATCGCCTCGTGAACCGAACTGATGCAGATGATCTTTCCGGCGGCGCGGGAAACCTCGGGCACGACGCCACGCCGCTTGAACTCCTTGATGGCCTCGCGGGCGCAAAGAAACTGGCCGGTCAAATTGATGCTGAGGACGCGGTTCCACTGAGCGAGGGTCATGGTGTCGATACTCGCGTCCTGCTGCACGCCGGCGTTGTTGACCAGAATGTCGAGAGTGCCAAACTCCTGGATGGCGCGGGCAAACATGGCGCGGACCTGGGCTTCGTCGGAGACGTCAGCCTCGCAGGCGAAGGCGCGGCCACCGGCGGCGGCGATGCGGTCCACGGTTTCCTGCGCGGCGGCCAGATTGGGCCCGACATAGTTCACACAGACGTCGGCGCCGGCCTCGCCGAGTGCGATAGCGATGGAATGGCCGATTCCGGAAGTTGCGCCGGTGACGAGCGCCTTCTGACGGGCGAGCAGGCGGGAGGTCATGATTCGAGAGCCACCCGGAGGATTTCGGCGACGCTCCAGGCCTGGGCGATGCAGCCGCGGGCGGCGTGCGGGGGATCGCCGTCGAAGATTTCCGAGACCTGGCCGAGGCCGGCGTCGAACAGGTGCCCGCGGAAATTGGCGAGCCATTCCTGCTCGAAGCGACGCGTTTCGCCGCCGTCACCGTAGACGCGCCGGCGAGCGCGGAAGAACGGACCAATGAGCCAAGTCCACACCGTTCCTTGATGATACGCTGTGTCGCGGCTGCGCACATCGTTCTCGTAGCGGCCGCGGTAGCGGGGATCGAGCGGGGAGAGTGTACGGAGGCCGAAGGGGGTGAGGAGCTCGCGTTCGACGCGGTCGACGATGGCTCGGCCCGTCTCGAGATCGAGCATGGAGTTGGGAAGGCTCACGGCGAAGATCTGATTGGGGCGGATGCTGCCATCGCGCCGTTGGCCGTCGACGACGTCGTAGAGGCAGTTCTCATTGTCGTTCCAAAACAGGGTACGAAAGGAATTTCTGGCGCGATCGGCAAGGGAGGCAAAATGTTGCCGGGCCGAGAGGTCGCCGAAACTGGCGGCGAAGGATTCCATCACGCGCAGGGCGTTGTACCACAGCGCCTGGACTTCGACCGGCTTGCCGCGCCGGGGCGTGACGACGAAATCGCCGATCTTGGCGTCCATCCAGGTCAACTGCACGCCTTCTTCCCCGCCCTCGAGCAGGCCGTCGGCATCGAGACGGATTCCGTAGAGCGTGCCGCGTTCGTGCCAGGAAAGGGCCTCGCGGAGTGGCGCGTAGAGATTCTGGCGGACGTACTGATAATCTTTCGTGGCCTCGACGTAGTCGCGCACCGCCTCGATCAGCCACAGCGTGGCGTCGATGGCGTTGTAGTCTGCAGCGCCCTCTTCGGTGAAGCGGTTTGGCACGAGGCCGTCGCGCATGTGATGGACGAAGACCAACAGGATCTGGCGGGCGAGGTCGTGGCGGCCGAACGCGAGCGAGAGGCCGGGCAACGCGATCATCGTGTCGCGTCCCCAATCTCCAAACCATGGGTAGCCTGCAATCACACTTTTGAAGCCATTGCGCTGGACGACGAACTGGCCGGCAGCGTGGTGGAGCAGACGAATGAACTCGTCACCCGGGGCGTCCGCCATCTCCTGTTTGCGCCGTGCCAACTCCCGGGCCCGCATGGGTGCGACATCCTGGGTGGTATAGGGAGCCGTCGAGGCGGCGAGCAAGACGAGGGGCTGCCGAACCAGATCGTAGGTCAGGGTGAAGGGTTGGTGCAGATCTTCGACAAAATCGAGGCCTCGCTGGCGCTCGGCTTCGTATTCGAAGTTGTGATACCACCGCTGCGCGGCCTCGAAGACGGGCGCATCGTGAGCAAAGTAGAGCGGTGGCTGGGAATCGTAGGGTCGCATCCAGACCGCGCCGGGCATCTGCCGCACGGCGGTATCGAAAGCGGGGTTCTCGCGTGTGAGGTCGTGATAGCCGCGGAAGGCGACCAGTGGCCGGAGTTCGAGCGATATGACCCGGCCGGCGGGATCACCGATGAGTTGGTATGTGACGATGACTGTGTTCTCGCCCTGGACGAGCAGAACGCTCTTTTCGAGAGTGCATCCGTCGACCGACCAGGTGAATACGGGGCCGGGATCAAGCCGGAAGCCGGACTGGAGCAGGTGCCCTTCGGGATGGATCGCACCCGGAAACTGATTGACGGACAGTTCAAAGCGGGCACCGTCGATGACGAGGGTTTCTTCGATTTTGGAGAGCAGGACGGCACGGCCCACAGGCGGCTTGGTGGCAGCGACGAGCAGCGCATGATAGCGCCTGGTATTCATGCCGCAGATCGTGGAGGAGGCAAAGCCACCGATGCCGTTGGTCTCCAGCCACTCGTGGCTCATGGCCTGGCTCAGGCTGGAGCAGAGAGAACCTGGAACAACGATCACCTTTTTATTGCATCACAAGAACGGCTTGAGACCATACCCTGAACCGGGTATTTTCATAAAGATCCGGTGACGGCGTTCAGATTGGGCGACAGGAGTCGACGGCGCCGCCAGCGGCGAATTCTCAAGCCGATTTGTTGGCCCCCGCCGGACCAGAAGGCGCCAGGGGGAGCGAACGGAGAGCTTTCCCGGTGGCGGCGAGGATGGCGTTGCGGATCGCGGGCGCGATGGTGACGATGGGCGTTTCGCCGGCGCCGGCGGAGTCGAGGTCGCGGCGATTGACGAGCACTGTTGCCAGTTCCGGCAGGTCCGAGAAGCGGGGAACGCGATAGCGGCTGAGGGCGGGATTGGTGATCCGGGAGCCTTCGAATTCGATGGCTTCGAACAGGGCCCCGCCGATGCCCATCAACACGGCGCCCTCGACCTGGTTCTTCAAGTGGTCCGGGTTGACGATGGCGCCGCATTCAAACGCCGTGGATACGCGGCGGACGCGGACTCGTTGGCTTGCCTCCTCGATCTCGATCTCGACGCAATTGGCGACGAACGAGCCTTTCTCCATGCCGCAGGCGAGGCCGAAGCCACGCCCGGCACCGCTTTTTTCCCGACCCCAGCCGAAGCGGCCGGTAGCGGCTTCGAGCACAGCGCGCACGCGCGGCTCTTTCAGGTTGGCCAGGCGGAATTCGAGCGGGCCGGAACCGGAGGCGGCGGCGAGGTCGTCGATATGGGACTCGCGGACGAAGTGATTTGCCGTCGCGGCCAAGCCGCGATACGATCCCTGCCGGAGCGGGGAGCGAGTGGGGTGAAAGGCGATGAGTTGATGGGGAATGTCGTAGGGCGTCGCCAGACCCGAGGGCCCGGAGTTGTAGTTGTGAAATTCCCAGGCCAGAAGCTTGCCGCTGCCGGCCGTCGCGCCGCGCACTTCGATGAGCCCGGCCGGGCGCAGGTAGGCAAAGCGAAACTCCTCCTCGCGCGACCAAACGACTTTCACCGGGCGGTTCGTGGCCTTAGCCAGGCGCGCCGCCTCGATGGCGCACTCGCCGGTGTGCTTGCCGCCGTAGCCGGAACCGCAGTCGGGCATCAGGACATGCACTTTCTTAATGTCGAGGCCGAAGGCTTCGGCCAATTCCTCCCGCACGCCGAAGGGGCGCTGGGTGCCGGTCCAAACCGTGAGGCCGTCCCGCGTCCACTCGGCAACCGCAGCGCGCGGTTCGAGCGGGACGTGGGCGATGTAAGCGACCGTGTAACGGCCCTCGACTGTGTGCGCGGCCTGTCCCCAGGCGGAGGCGACATCGCCAGCGCGGACGGCGTCTTCGGCCGGTCCCGTGGGGTTGTGCTTGAAGTAGTCGAACACTTCCGAGTTCGACGGCCCGGCCGGAGTGCTCCAGTTTGCCTTGACTCGGGCGAGCGCGCGAGCGGCGGCGCGGGCGCTCGGAGCCGCGGCCCCGACGAACTTTCCATCGTGGACAATGGTTGCTCCGCCGGTTTCCGGCGCGGCGCTCAGGTCGACGGAAGCCAGGTCTGCATCCCAGGCCGGAGGGCGAAGCACTTTGCCGTGCAGCATGCCAGGCCGGGTGATGTCGGAGGGATAGCGATGGGCGCCGGTGACGATATCACGGGCATTGATTTTGGCGACGGACTCGCCGCGCGGCCGGCTGATCTGCTCTTTCCCGATGGTGCGGGTGATCGCCTGGCCATGGGTCAGTTCGCCGTAGCTCGCCGAGCGGCCGGATTTCGGGTCGCGTACGCAGCCGTCCGCGGCCTCGAGCGTTTCCGGTTTGACGCCCCATTTTTGGGCCGCCAGTTCGAGGAGCGCCTGACGCGCCGCCACGCCAGCAGCACGCATCCGCGGCGCCATGGTGGGCGTTGTCCGGCTGCCGAATGTGCCCATGTCGAAGGGCGTACGAGCGGTGTCGCCCATCACCATCTCAACCTGGCCGGCGGCCACACGCAGTTCCTCGGCAACCGCCTGCGTCAGCGCTGTGCGGCTGTTCTGGCCGACTTCGACTTTGCCGGTGAACGCGGTGACGCGGCCGTCGGGGCCGATGTGCAGCCAGGCTTCGACGTCGTCCGGCAACGGTTCTCCGCGCCACGCCCCGCGGGCGCGGCCGGACTCCTGCGCGGCGGCCGAATGGGGAATCAGCACAAGCAGACCGCCGCCGGCAAAGAGCTTGAGAACATCCCGGCGCTCGGTCTCAAAATGGTAGGAGGGTTTCTCGAGGAGTTCGTAGCGCTCGCGTTCAGGCATGACGTCCTCCTGTCGAAAGCGAGCGGAGTGCCTGCAGAATCCTTGGGTATGTGCCGCACCGGCAGATGTTGCCGTTGAGTGCGCGGCGTGCTTCGGCTTCGTCCGGGTGCGGATGGCGCGCGAGCAGCGAAACGCAACTGAGGATCATGCCCGCGGTGCAGTAGCCGCACTGCATCGCACCCGCGTCGAGAAAGGCCTGCTGCACCGGATGGAGTTTTCCATCGGTTTCCAGGCCCTCGATGGTGGTGATTTCGCGGTCTGCGACGGCACTGAGCGGCGTGATGCAGGAGCGGAGGGCCGAGCCCTGCACGAGAACCGTACAGGCGCCGCACTGGCCCTCGCCGCAGCCATACTTCGTTCCTGTTAGTCCGAGATCGTCGCGGAGGAATTCCAGCAGGCTCTGGTCCGGATCGTGTGGGGTAACTTCCTTGCCGTTGACCCGCAGTTTCATGAGCTTGGCGCGCCCTCCCTTCAACCGGCGGCGAGCAGCGAAACACGCCCGCCGGATGGTTTGATGATACTGCGCGGAGCAGCGCGGCGGAGTGGGCAGAAGGACGTACGCTGGAGCGCGGTTTCACTTTGAAACGGGGGAGGGTTCCGCGGAGAGTGAGTCTTCCCGCTTGCACTATGAAGGCGTGAACCCGACTCCGAAGAACGTAGGCAATGGGATGTTTCCGGGCGAGGATCGCGAGGCCCGCCGGCGCGCCATTCTGCTCGCCGTCTGCCAGATGGACAAACAGTTTGGACCCGGCGCGGTACTGCATCTGGGATCGCGGAATCTGCTCCCGGTTACGGTGATTTCAACGGGGTCGATCTCGATCGACGACGCGTTGGGTGTAGGGGGATTTCCGCGAGGACGAGTGGTGGAAATCTATGGCCCGGAGTCTTCGGGCAAGACGACGCTGGCGCTGCAGGTGATCGCGGAGGCGCAGAAGGCCGGCGGAACAGCGGCATTCGTGGACGCCGAGCACGCGCTCGACCCGACCTATGCGCGGAACATCGGTGTGGACCTGGATAATCTGGTCGTTTCGCAGCCCGACTGCGGCGAACAGGCGCTGGAGATTGCCGGCGGGCTGATCAACAGCGCGGCGTTCGATGTCCTGGTAGTGGACTCGGTGGCTGCGCTCGTTCCGAAGGCGGAACTGGATGGGGAGATGGGTGACAGCCACATGGGACTGCATGCGCGGCTCATGTCCCAGGCGCTTCGGAAGTTGAATGGGTCGGTGGCGCGGACCAACTCGCTGCTGATCTTCATCAACCAGATCCGGGAAAAGATCGGTGTGATGTTCGGCAATCCGGAAACGACCACCGGGGGGCGGGCGCTGAAGTTCTATGCCTCAGTGCGCGCCGAAGTTCGGCGTGGTGCGGCGATCAAGGACGGGGAAACCGTGATTGGGAGCCGGACGAAGGTGAAGATCGTGAAAAACAAAGTGGCCTCTCCGTTCCGCGAAGCCGAGGTGGACATGCTGTTCGGGCGGGGGTTCTCGCGCGAGAGCGACCTGCTTGACTACGGGGTGGCGCAGGGCGTCGTAGAAAAAAGCGGGAACTGGTTCAGCTTTCGCGGCGAGAGGATTGGGCAGGGACGTGAGAACGCACGCGCGTACCTGATCGAGCACGCCGAAATCGCCTCGCTGATCGACAGCGAACTGCGTCAGAAGCTGGGTTTCACGCCTGAGCCCCGCACGGCGGGAAACTCCGCGAAGCCGGCAACGGCTGAGCCAGCCGGCGTCGCAGCACGTGCGAAGACCGCCTGAACCCGCCTTCCGAGGGCGGCGTCTTCTCTCCCTGAAGGCGGCAGCAAGCGCGTTTTCTCCGGTCTGAGGCCTTGAAAAGCCCGTCTGGTGAGGGTTTGATGCAACTTTGTGCAAATTTTGCCTGAAAAATGGTGGTTTTCTGCCTCCAGGCTCTTTACAACGGGCGAAGTTCGCCGGTATGATTTAGTAGCGAAACACAACGAGGTGATTATGTTTTAGGATCGCCTCGGGTGGGCGCCCGGACTCGCGAGCGTTGCGATTGACCGGCGCGTTACTCAAGTCAGGACTAAGGAGAGCAACATGGCAGCAGCAACGAAGATGACCCAGTCGCAAGTCGTGAAGGAACTGGCGGAGACGACGGGCGTCGCCACCAAAGTAGCGAAGCACTTTGTAACCGCGTTCGCGGAGATGGCGGTTCGCGAAACCAAGAAGACCGGGATGTTCGTGATCCCAGGCATTGGCCGCCTCGTGCGCGTGGAGCGCAAGGCGCGCATGGGCCGGAATCCAGCAACGGGCGCGGCGATCAAGATCCCGGCCAAGAAGGTGGTCAAGTTCCGGGTGGCCAAGGCCGTGAAGGACGCGATCGTTCCGCCGAAGAAGAAGTAAAGGCGGGTGAGCGAGCGCCGAAAATGAGAGAGGCCCCGAGGACTCGAGTCCGCGGGGCCTTCTTTCTTTGAGAAGTCGAACTAGAACCGGTCCAAGGACGTGCGGACCGTTTCGGGAAGCCCTAGGCCTGCTTCTTTTCGTCGACGCTGTTGTCTTCTGTCTTCAAGGCATCCTTGAAGCTTTTAATACCCTCACCCAAGCCCTTGGCAACCTCAGGGATTTTCTTGCCACCGAACAACAGCACGGCGACAACCAGGATTACCAGCAACTCGGGCAGGCCAATCGAACGCAGCATGAGGCCTCCTTTGCTATCTATTTCATTGTAGGTAGGCGTTCCGTCCGGCGTCAAGGCCGGGTTTCGCGGCTGGGCGCCCGGCTCCCCGTGACGGCGGCGCAAGAAACGTGGCGCAGAGCAAGAAGAGCACCATCGCGCACAGGAAAGCCGATGGCGGCTCAGGCGCGGGAGACGCCTGGAACGACCCGTAAGGCCCTGGGCCAAAATACTGAAGGTCGAGAGGACCCATCGACGTCGAAAGAAGCGTGATCGGGCCGTAGGCAGGCCCCATAAGGGGGCCGATCGGCGAAGAGAGGTCGTAATTGCCGAGGTTCGCGTTGGAAATAGCAACGATGTCCACAGCCCCCACGCCGAAACCTGCCGTGTCAGCCGCCGGGTTGGCGAAGACGTAGGCCGAGCCGATGTCCAGCGGCAGAACCCCGATTCCGGAGATTCCCACGGTAGCCGACCCTGGCGCCAGAGCGAGCCGGTACTCGCCGCCTGCGGCGCGCACGATGTTGCTGGTATCGCCGGCGCCGGAAAACGTGATGGCCTGTCCGGCGAGGGAATCGTCGCCGAGCCAGCCGATGCCGTAGGCTTGAATCGTGAAGGTGAGCTCGCCGGCGTGGGCGCAAACCAGAGACAGAACGGAAACGAGAATCATGTGCGCCCTGGGTTGCATCTTGCTTAGCCCGGCAGTGGGCCCGTTATAGTAGTGGGAACCAGGAGGAAACTTCTGTGCCGTCTAAGACCGGAAAGTTCGACCAGGGGAGCGAGGTGCGGAAGCTGGCGCGCGAGCGCGTAGGTCCGGTGAAGCCTTCACGGCCGATCCCGGAGAAAACCAAGCGGCGCAAGGCGAAGCACAAGAAGCAGGAAAACGCAGAATAGCCTGCGCTCAGGGCTGGAAGGCCGCTCCGATGAGCCGGAACACCAGCGGAATGAACCAGGCCGGGGTGATGACGAGGAACGCCTTCCCTTTCGAGGTTCGCGCCAGCGCGGCGAGGCTGAGCCCGAGCATGACGATGTACCAGACCTCAAACAACGAAAAGAAGTTCAGTAAAGCATAAGGGATTCCCTTCAAACTGTCGAAAAAGATATCAAGGCCGAAGGGAGGCTGGAGTTGCTGGACGGACTCGATCTCGTCGCCTTTCAGCTTGATGACAATATAGCCGGCGATCACCTGCACGACGGTGATGATGGAGCAGGCACTGAGAAGGGAGAAAATACTTGAAAACTCGATCTTGACACCCATTATCGAGCACGCAATGCCAACCAGCCATGCGGAGATCAGCAGCATCCCTACAACGAGCACGGGGCTTGCAACGGAAAAGCCGTAGGTGGCGGCCCTGATCGCGGGCAAGGCCTTTGCAAACTGGTCGTGCGAGAGGTTTGGCGGAGGGTTCAACTCGATCACCCGTAGAGTCACCGGGACAATCGCGAGGCTTACCACCAAGACAACGGCACAAAGCAAGGCTAAGGGGAAAATCCAGAACCCCCTCTTGGAGGCGTACTTAGCTGCTCCTCCTGGATCGATCAGTGCGTTGAAAGTGCCCGAAACGGATTCGCCGAACGTGGCCCGGCCGGCTTGGGTCGCTGCAGTCATGGTGCTGCTCCCTTCTTCGCGTGCGGAACAAGAGAAAACGCACAGCCCGCGCCGCGGAGCAAAATTACCCTATCTTCGGTGGAATTATAGCGCCGGTTCCTGTTTCCGCGAGCGGATATTGCCTGGATTCCGGTTGGGGCTGAATAGGGATTCAGCCGGGCGGTATCTTGAAAAGGATGCTTGCAGACCGCGAAAAGCTGAGGTGGGGGCTTGCCGCCTACGGGATTTTGGCGGCACTGGCAGGGTTGACGCTGCGCGGCCCGTTCCGGATCGCCGTCCTGATTCTCCTGGCCGGTCTCGCGGTAAAGACCTGGATCGGCATCCTGAGAGATGGCTCTTAGCGCCCTTGCGATTTCATTTTGAAACACCTGTGCCTGCCTGAACTGGCTTCGCTCCCAGTTCGGAACACCGAGTTGTTCCTGGAAAAAGCCCTAGCTTTGATTTCAGTCACTTAAGTGTCACCTTAAGGTGGTTGAGCTCGTGCATTCCTGACTAGCGCCGCCGCGAAAAGCGGACGAAAAGGGAAGGAAGCATCGGGCGATGAAGACAAGGCCAACGACAGCGGCAAAGAAACGGGCGGACCGGGATCAGGTGATTCTGGAGCACCTGCCCCTGGTTCGGGTGATAGCGGTGCGGGTTCACGCGAATCTGCCTGTATATGTGGAGCTCGAAGACCTGGTGCACGCCGGAGTACTGGGTTTGATTGACGCCGTCGCGAAATACAACCCGAGCAAGGAAGTGGCTTTTTCGAGCTATGCTAAACACCGGATCAAGGGGGCGATCCTCGACAGCCTTCGGCAACTCGACTGGGCGTCTCGCGATCTGCGCCGGCGCCAGCGCCAGGCCGACGTGGCGGCGCATGAGCTGACGGCGGAATTGAAGCGCCTTCCTACCGAAGAAGAGCTCGCGTCGCGGATGGGAATTGAAGTGGAGCACTGGCGCCGTCTGGCGGTTGAGATGCACAACTCGGGGGTCATTTCGGCCTCTTCGCGCACGGGGGACCAGGAGGACCTGCCGGCGCCGGACTTTCCGGCCAAACCGGAGACCCGGCCGGACACGATCTGCGTTCGCTCGCAGATGCGGTCCGTTCTCACGACTGCTATCAAGACCCTGCCGGAGCGATACCAGAGGGTCGTCATGCTGTATTACAGCGGCGAGATGACGATGAAGGAAATCGGCGGTTTGATGGGGATCAACGAGAGCCGCGTCTCGCAGATTCACAAGGCGGCGCTGGAGCGAATGGCGGCCGCGCTCGAACAGAGCGGGATTCGCTCGTCGCAGGAGTTTTGAGCGAACCGAGGTAATCGCCGGAAGTTTCAGTGGACCTCGATCGTGTAAGGCATCAGGTCCAGGAGGCCGCCGCCGAGCAAAAGCCGCGCTGCCGGAGCGAAGGCGCGCACGTCCGCCGGCAACAGCGCCATGGGATCGGCCTGGGGCGCCCAGAGCGAGAGCAGGCGGCCACGGATCGAATCGATAGCCGGAGACTCCTGTTCCCCGCGGCTCATGAGGAGATCCAAGAGAGAACGTTTCCGCGGGTAGGACACGAGCGTAATCGCTGCCGAGGAGGGGATGCCCGCCCGCTGTTTGACGAGGTCGATCGCCGCGTCCAGTCCTCCCAACTCATTGACCAGGCCGTGATCGCGCGCCTGCGTTCCAAGCCACACGCGTCCCTGCGCGAGGGGTTCGATGTCGGCGGTTGTGCGCTTGCGGCCTTCCGCAACACGCTTCAGGAAGCTCTGGTAGAAGCTGTCGATCTGGGAAGCGATCTTGTTCTGCTCATCCGGGGTCAACGGATTGTAGGCGGAATCAAGGCCCGCATACCGGCCGCGGGAAAGCGAGTCCCGCTTGAGGCCGAGTTTGTCGTAGAGGCCGCGCATGCTGAAGCGCGTGTAGATGACGCCGATCGAGCCGGTGAGCGTGTTCGGGTAGGCGACGATCGGGTCGCCGGTCATGGAGATGAAGTAGCCCCCGGAGGCGGCATAATCGCTCATTGAGATGACGACCGGCTTTTTCCGGCTCAGAGCGCGGGCCGCCTGAAGGATGTCGTCGGAAGCGACGCCATCTCCGCCCGGCGAATCCACGCGCAACACAACACCTTGGATACTGGGATCCGACGCCACGTCGCGCAGCACGCGCGTGAAGCTCCGGGAAGCGATCAACCCATCGGAGAAATCGTTCTCGCTGCCCCCGCGCACGATCATTCCCTCGGCCGAGACCAGGGCGATTCGCTTCGGGCCTTCGATGCCTGGCACGGACGACGCCGGAATCTTCGCGTACACTCGTCCACTCGCCAGGCGCAAGGACGTTTGACGGAGCCTTGCGGCAAGGTCATGTTCGAGCGCGTCTTCGAATCCAAGCCGGTCAACCAATCCGTAGGCCAGGGCCTGGTCTGCCGGCAATGGCCCCTCGTCCACCATCTTGCGGACCTCTTCTACGCTCTTGTGCCGCGAGGAAGCGATGACGTTGAGCAGGTCGCCGTAATATTGGTCGAGGACCGCCGTGAGGACTTCCCGCGTCTCGGGGCTCATGGAGGTACGGGTAAACATATCGCCGGCGTCTTTGTATTTGCCCGCATGAATCACTTCGGCCTTGACGCCAATCTTGTCGAGGGTGTCCTTGAGATACAGGGTCTCGAGCTGGAGGCCTTTCACGTCCAGCGAGTCGAGCGGTGTCAGGTAAACGCGGTCGGCGAGGCTGGCGACATAGTATTCGCGGGCGCCGGGATTCCGCAAGAAGGCGTAGAGCGGCTTGCCGGACTTGCGGAATCGATCCAGTTCGAGCCGGATCTCCTGGAGCTTCGCCCATCCGACGGTGAGATCATGCGGTTCGAAGACGACGGCGCGGACGCGGGGGTCCGCAGCGGCCTTTCGAAGCGTCAACCAGAGATCGGGCAGCGTCATCGGGCTTTGCGCTTCCAGAAACGCGAGCGGGATCTCGGGCGGCGCCTTTTCCGGCAAGTCACCGCTCAGACGCAAGATGAGCGTGGAGCCGCTTTGGATCGAAGGGGCTGTGCCAGCCAGACGGGCCAGGGCGAACACGACGATGAGAAGCACCAGGGCACAAAGCACCAGCCCTGTGAGGATACCGAGCACGTAATTTTTCAAGACAAACCCTTTGCCGGTATTATGACTGGAGCTTCAAAGAAAATCATCCTGGGGCGAGGCGACTGGCACAGGGCGGCCGCTAGACCGGCGCCGGGATCTGAATAATCTTCTTTTGAATCGCGTACTGAACCAACTGGGCTTTGTTGTGAATGTCGAGCTTTCGCATGAGGTTGAACTTGTGCGCTTCGATGGTTTTCACGCTCAGGTTCAGGTCGCAGGCGATCTCCTTCACGGATTTTCCCTCGGCGAGAAACTTGATGACTTCCTTTTCGCGCGGCGTGAGGCTGGCCAGACGCGAGCGGGGCGCAGCGGAGCGGATATGATTGCGGAACCCGTCCACGAGTTGCGAGAGCATGCGAGGGCTGACGTAATTCCCGCCGCGAGCCACATCGCGGACCGCACCGGCGAGTTGGCTTGCCGGGCTGTCCTTGAGGATATAGCCGCTGGCTCCTACTTCCATCGCCTCGACGAGATAGTCTTCGTCGTCGTACATCGTGAGGAAGACAATGTGTGTTTCCGGATGGGTACGGCGAATCTGCCGTGTGGCTTCGAAGCTGCTCAGGCCGTTCATGCCGATATCAAAGAGCACAACATCGGGGTGTGCCTGGGTGATGAGCGCAATCGCCTCGGAGGCGCTGGACGCCTCGCCCATCACTTCCATATCCGGTTCTGCTGACAGCAGATTCCGGATCCCCTGACGGAAGAGCGTGTGGTCATCCGCAAGCACGATTCGAATCTTCGACATGAGACTTCCCTTCTGGCATATTTGAGCTGGTGCCCTCGGTGAGGATTGTCAGCGCCGGAGCGCCTTCATCGGCCACCGGGATCGAGACGCGGAGCGTGGTTCCCTGGCCCGCTTTGCGGCGTGTGCCGGGCCGGCGAGAGTCGACGCTGAACTGACCGCCGAGCAGCATCACCCGCTCACGCATGCCGGCCAAGCCGAAGGAGCCGCCTCGGTGAAACGCCTCGTTGATGTCGAACCCTACGCCGTTGTCCTCCACGATCACCCTGACCGACTCATCGGCAAGTTCCACCGAAAGGTTTACAGCGGTCGCCTGTGAGTGCCGGGCGATGTTGTTACAGCACTCCTGAACAATGCGGTAGACGGTAATCTCGACCTCCTGCCGCAGGCGGCCCAGATGGCCGGAGCGAAGCCGGACGCGGCCGGGGAAGACGTCGCGGAAGCGCTGGACGAGTTGGCGCAGGGCGGCTTCGAGGCCCATCTGCGATAACAGCGACGGGCTGAGGGCGGCAATGAGCCGCCGGGTTTCGAGAATGGCGCGTTCGGTTAGCTGCCGTGTCTCGGCGATGCCGGCGCGCAGTCCTGGATCGCGGGCCGCCTCGGCCGCCGCCTCAAGAATTTCCAACCGCAGCCGGATGCACAGCAGCGACTGGCCGGCTTCGTCATGCAGATCCCGGCTGATTCGGCGCCGTTCCGCCTCCTCGACTTGAATCATCCGTCGTGCCAGGCGGCGTACCTGTTCCTCGCTTTGCGCCAGATTTTCCGTGAGCCGGAGCTTATCGAGGGCGAGGACACAACGCTCGGCGGCTGCCTTCAGCAGTTCCCGCTCCCGCGGGAGGCTGCCGTAAACCTTCTTGAAGCGGAACTGCACGACGCCCCGCGGGCAGGTAGGACCCGGCAACGGCAAGGACCATACGGCGCCCGAGCCCTCCGCCCAGTCCGGTTCGAGCACGCAGTCTTTGGCTTCTTTGAGGGCGTCTTTGGGAGAAAAATCGAGAAAGGAAGACAGGCGCCCGGCGCGGGCGGCATTCACCCGGAAGGATCCATGCGCGGATCCGTGCGTCACAGCCCGGAGAACCCAGCCGCCGGGGTCCTCGACGTCCGCCAGGTAGAGCCTTGCCGCATCCGCGCGGCAGTAGCGTGCGAGCGTGGCCAGGAAGCGCTCCAGCAGGTCCCGGGCGCTTCGGGCCGACAGTTCGTCGTGAGACAGGTCCAGAAGCGTCTGTGCCTCGGTCTCACGAACCTGGTAAGCGGCGTCGTTGAGCACGATGCAGGTGCGGAAATGGAGCTGTTCGGCGGCCGCGCGCATCCTGGCGGCTACGGCCGGCGCGAGCGAGCGCAGCAGGGGAGCAAGCAAGCGGTGGTATTCGAGCAACGTGGCGGCCGCGCGGTCCGGCGAGGTCTGCAATTTCGCCAGCCGGCGGCCGTTGTATTCAACCTGCTCGAGAAAATCCTCAAGCCGCCTGCCGGCAGCCAGTATCTCGGCCGCGGCGCCGATGGTCATCCGCGACAGCGCGGCGACGGAGAGTGGATCGTACCCATTCCGGCGAAGAATTCCTTGATAGAGGCGGTCGAACCGCGCATGTTCGCGCTGCAGCCACTTCGCGAAGCTTGTGACCGGATCGTTTTTTTGAACTGCCATTGCCGAAACCGCTGTCTAAGGTGGTTATCGGCGGAATCCCTGTGGACATGAGAGCGTCCACACGAAAAGCGTGGACCAGCCTACTAAGGCCGAACGCCGAGTTGCCAGTCGATGAACGACAACTCGTCAGCGAACAGAGCGATCTCGCGTGAAACCGGCAGGCCGCTCGAGTGTCCGGCCTCGGTATCGTAGCGCAGAAGCACGGGCAGGCCGGAGCCGGTGGAGGCCTGCATCAGCGCGGTCATCTTGCGCGCATGCAGTGGGTCCACGCGCGTGTCAAAGTCCCCGGAGACGAAGAGGATCGCGGGGTATTTGCCCCCTTTTTGCACATGGTGGTAAGGGGAATAGGCGTACAGGGTCCGGAACTGATTCGCATCGTCGGCCGAGCCATATTCGGGGACCCACCAGCGCGCCACTTTGAATTTGTCGTAGCGGACCATGTCGAGCAGCGGGAACCCGCAGACGATGGCGCGATAGAGGTCGGGTCGCTGCGTCATGGCGGCGCCCATGAGCAGGCCGCCGTTGGAGCGTCCTTCGATGGCAAGATGCTCGGGCTTCGTGTAGCCGAGGCGGATCAGCGTCTCGGCGGCGGCGAAAAAGTCGTCGAAGACGTTCTGCTTGCGGTCGAGCATGCCGGCCTGGTGCCACTTTTCGCCAAACTCGCCGCCTCCGCGAAGATTCGGCACGGCGAAGACGCCGCCCTGGTCGACAAAAGCCGCCGGCAGTGGTTGGAACTCCGGGGTCAGGGAGATGTTGAACCCTCCGTAGGCGGTTATCAGCGTGGGATGGCTGCCATCGAGTTTCAGGCCCTTGCGCGCGGTGATGAACATGGGCACGCGCGTGCCGTCCTTGGACCGGTACCAGACCTGCTTGGTTTCGTACACCGCCGGATCGAGCCGGGCCGAGGGTTCGAACCACGTTTCGCGCGCGCCGGTCGAGAGGTCATAGCGGTAAACCGACGTGGGCGCGAGAAACGACCGGAAGGCAAAGAAAGTTTCCTGCGAATCCCAATGCCCGACGAGATCCGAGGCGGTTCCGATGCCGGGCAATTCGACCGTCCGAACCGGCTTACCTTCGGCGCTGAACACTTCCATTCGCGTGGCGACGTTGTCGAGATACGTCGCGGCAAGATGTCCGCCCACGGCGCTGAAGCCGGCCATCACGTTCTTGCCTTCAGGCAGGATTTCGCGCCAGTGCGATTGTTCGGGGTGTGCCGCGCCGGCCTCGTAGACGTGCCAGTTGGGGGCCTTCCAGTTGGTGTGGATGTAGAGCCGGCCGCCGGCGACCGTAGCGTTGAATTCGGAATCCACGCCCTTGACCACGGTGAGAATCGGCCCTCCTTCGGCGACATTCTGGATGTAAACCTCGTCGCGGCCGCCTGCACCCAGGCTTGCGGTGTAGACCAGGTACTTGCCGTCCTCGGAAAGGCGGGCTGCCACGATATAGTCCTTGCCGTAGCCGGAGCCGAAGATTTCGCGGTCCGTTTTCGGGTCCGCGCCGAACTCGTGCAGGTGGATGCGAGGACCGGTTTTGCCCGAGAACGTCGAGTAGTATACGCGCCGGCGATCCGGCGTGATGTTGACGGAGAAGTACCGGTTCGGGGGAAACGAGTCAGGCAAGGCCCGGCCGGTGTCAACATCGAGGAAGGTGAGCGAAATCTCGTCCTGGCCACCGCGCCGGAGTCCGTAGGCGATCCGCTTTCCGTCGCGGGAGACGCCGGCGAGGGCGACGGAGGTGGTGTGATCGGGACTCATCGGGTTGGGGTCGACGAGGAGGTGAGGCGCGCCGTGAAGACCTTGCCGGTAGTAGAGCTTCGCCTGGTTCTCTCCGGGCAGGCGGCGCAGGTAGAAGTAGCGCCCTCCTTCCACCGCCGGAAGACTCATCGTTTCCACGCGCATGAAGCGCTCGAGCCGGCGCTCGATGGCCTCGCGGCCCGGCAGCTTCGTCAGGATCGAATTGGTGTAGGCGATCTGCTCCTTGATCCAGGCGCGCGTCTCAGGGCTGTTCTGATCCTCGAGCCAGCGGTAGGGATCGGTGATTGTCACCCCGTGGATCGTTTCGGTGACGGGATGGACCGGCGTGGGCGGCGGCGGAGGCACGGTCTGCGCGAAACCGGAGACGGCAGCGGCGAGCAAGGCGAATCGAACCATTGGCGTATTATCCCGCATACGGTAGAGGATGCGATTCCCGGCGTTCGTGGTAGAACTGTTGAATTATGGCATTTGTGAAAATCGCATCGACGGCGGATCTGCCGCCGGGCAGCTTAATGCAGGCCGAGATCGGCGAATCGACCTACGCGGTGTGCAATGTGGACGGCGAGATCCACGCGCTATGGGGGACGTGTCCGCACGCCGAAGGCCCGCTGGGCGAGGGAACGCTGCAGGGGACGATGGTGGTGTGCCCGTGGCACGGCTATGAGTTCGACTGCCGCACCGGCGCAAACGACATGGAGCCGGACCTGAAGGTGGCGCGTTACGCGGTGAAGGTGGAAGGCGGGGACATTCTTCTCGATCCGGATCAGGTGTTGTAGTCCGGCGGGCAGCGCGCGATGCCGGAGCTGCCGGAGGTCGAAACCGTAGTCCGCGGACTCGCGCCGCGGCTGGCCGGCTGTGTGATCCGGCAGGCGTCGTTTTCATCGCATCTTGTTGTGCGCGAGGATTTCCGGGCTATGGCAGCCCGGCTGGCCGGCCGACGGATCGAGAGCGTTGAGCGGCGGGGGAAATTCATTGTGCTGCGGCTTGACCGGGGCGCGCTTTCGATCCACCTCGGCATGACTGGCAAGCTGCTGCTTGACGGCGTGCGGGGCGAGCATACCCGTGCGGAGTTTACGCTGGATGGCGGTGTCCTGGTCTACGACGACGCGCGGCAGTTCGGCCGCATCGAGTATGGGGAACCGGAACCGAAGCGTCTGGCGGGCCTGGGTCCGGATGCGCTCCACTCCGGTAGGGAAGAGTTCTTCGACACGTTGCGCCGGCACGCCGGGCGCATCAAGCCGCTGCTGCTCAACCAGGGTGTGATCGCGGGGCTTGGCAATATTTACGTGGATGAGGCGTTGTTCGCCGCCCGGGTTCACCCCAAGGCTCGCGTGTCGCGTCTGAGCGAACGCCGTTTGCAGGCGCTCCATGAGGCCGTTACGAGCGTGCTTCGGCGCGCCATTGCGGCGGGCGGTTCGTCGATTTCCGATTACGTTGATGCTGAAGGGCGCCGCGGTTCGTTTCAGAACGAGCACTGCGTTTACGGCCGCGCGGGCGAGCCGTGCCAAGTGTGCGGCGGAGCGATCCGGCGGATTGAACTCGGGCAGCGCGGGACGCATTATTGCCCGCGCTGCCAGAAGGTCTGAGGCTACTGCGCCGGCGCCGCGCCGACCGGCAATTGCACGGTTTGCGATGTCGCCGGTGTTCCGCCCGAAGGCGTCACGCTGATCGTCAACGGATATGAGCCGGCGTTGATCGACGACGGGAGCTGGAAGGTCACCAGGTACACGCCGAAGACCTGCGGCTGATAAATCGCGGTGACTGGGGTGTTGATGGGCGCGCCGTTCAGCGTCACCGTAACTGGTGCGCTAACCGACTCCCCTGCGCCGGGCACGAAGGTAGAAACCACGGGGATTGTCTGTCCCATGCCTTCGGCGAAGACGACCACGGGATGGCCGGGCACCGCCGGAGCGGTGGGCGTGATGTAAGCGCCGGTGGTCCCGTCGACGGCAACGGCATAGTTCGTTCCGTTGACCGGTGTACTGAAAATCGCCGGCGCGTATTGAACGATCGGCACGTTCAGCAGGGTCGCCGAGCCGCTGGCATTGGTGATCGTCACCACGGTGGAGGCGCCGCTGGCTATACCGAATGGGACGAGGACGTTGATCTGCTCAACTCCGTTCGAATTGACCACGGCCAGGATCGGGGTGGGATTCCCGCCGACCAGCACCTGGATGCCGTTCAGCGAGGTTGGCATTGTCCCGGCGGGGGGCGTGACCACGCCGCTGATGCCGGGAGTGAGATTGGTGCCGGTGATCGTCAGGATCTCGCCCGGTGTGACCGAGCCCGGGGCAGGGCCGTTCTGTACGAAGCTGGCTCCATTGACGAACGAGATGTTGCTCGGTCCGGGGGGTGTCACGGTGAGATTAAACGTCGCGGTGAAGGTGGCGTAGGTCGCAGTCACTATGATCGGACCGCTGGTGTTGCCGGCGGTCACGGTGACAGTCGCGTTGCCGCTATTATCAGTCGTGGCCGAGGGGGAGCTGAGCGTGGCGCTGCCGCTGGTTACGGTGAAATTCACCGACACGCCGGGGACGGGGTTCTTCTGGTTGTCGAGCGCCTGGACCACGAGCGGTTGCGAGAACTGCACTCCGGTGATCGCGGTCTGGCTGTTGCCCGAGACGACGTTCAAGCCACCCGGGACTACTACCACTGTTTCGTTAAACGTCGCCACCGCCGCAGTTGAGCCGCTGCCGGAGGTCATCGTTATCGTCACAGAACCGGGCACGTTGCCTAGAATGACAACCACCTGGGCTTTCCCGTCAGCGTCGGTCACCTTCGGGGCACCGCTGAGTGTCGCCGCGCCGGAGGTCACCGCAAAACTAACAGGCTGCGCGGCGAGGGGATTTCCGAAGGCGTCGGTCAGTTGCGCTACAAGCGAGATCGGCAAAGTTTGGCCGGGTTTTCCACTCTGACCGTCCCCTTGAATCTTGGTGAACAAGGCAGGAGGGCCGGGCGTAATGTTGACGGGCACCGGCAGCGAAGTCTGGAAGTAACCGATGTCGGGGGTTACGGTAGATGAACCGATCACGCCATTGAGCACCACATCGCAGGTGACAATTCCGTTGCTATTGGAAAGTGGCGCTCCGGCACAGGAGGCGCCCGGCGTCGTCTTTGGATTCGCTCCGGTTGGGGGATCGAGCGAAATGCCTATGTTCGGCAGCGGCTTCCCGCTGTTGGATACGATCTGGAACTGGACCGCCCCAGGAATGGTGCTTCCGGCCGGGCCATTGAACTCGGTGCCGTAAGCGGGCAGAATCCGGGTGATTGTAACGTTGCTTGCACCTAGCGCCGTAGAAACCGTTGTGCAATAAATGCTCACCGACAAGGCTCCCCACGTGGCTGTGATCACTTCCTGGTCGTAGCCCGGGGTGGCGTATAGCAGTTGGCCGGCAATCATGTCGACGGATGCAATACCGTCGGCATTCGATGGGGCCGTGATTGAATTATGGCCGGTGACCGAACCAACACTGTTGTACGGTATAAGGTTTCCAATGCCCTGCGTCAGGGTGAAAACCACTGGCTGATTTGGCACTGGGTTGCCGTTCGAGTCCTTTACCAGAACCTCGAAAGGCCGCTGGCCTACGGACGAAAGCGATACGAGTTGATACGAGTCGATAAGTTGCCCCTGGCCGGCGACTACCTCGAGCGAACCCGCAGAGGAGGTTCCTCCGGTACCTCCGGACGAGCCTCCCACCGCGTTGATGGTCATTGGAAGTGCCGCGGCTCCGCCGATGGAAACATTAATTGTCATCGGACCGGCTCCGCTCATGACTTTGACCGTAGTGCTCGCGTATCCCAGTGCGTTCGTGTTCGAGGTGGGCGTAGTCAACAGAAGATTCGAAGGGCCGCTGAAGGCCACGTTCACGTCAGCTTGCGGGTTGCCGTTCGCGTCGAAAACACGAACGACCAGAGGCTGCGAAATCGCACCAACGGGCACGGTTTGATTGTTGCCATACAGAATGGAATTTGTGTCCGCGCCGAAAGCTTCGGGCTGAACAACACTGAGAGCGCCGGCCGGCACGGCGGAGGAAATCGCTCCCGTTTTCGTGAGTGTGCCGAGGCTCACCTGGGTCACCCCTGTTGCGGTCAAGTAGTAAAGGCTCGACGTCGCCAGATGACGTCCGACCGCAACGTCGGGCGTTACCGCAGCCGCCAGAACCTGGGTGCCGGAGGCCACAAACGGCGCCGGAGTCAGACTCAACGGATTCAATGAAATGTCGAAAAGCGCCTGTGCGGCGCTTGAATAGCCGACGACCACGTTATCCGAACCTACATACAGGGAGTTCAGTACGGCGCCTGAAGGCAATGCCGACGGGGCGATCGCTCCGGCTACGGTGTGGGCGAAGAGATCGACCACAGACACCGCTGCGGTGCCTCCGGCCTGCTGATTCGCCGCGATCATGTAATGTCCGTCCGGCGTGAAAACGGGCTTGCCCGGTAAGCCGCTGATGGGGTACTTGTTCAGCACCGCGTAGCTATTCGGATCGATTTCGTCCACCTCGCCCGGCATTGTCACATAGACCAGACCGTTCGGGCCGACCGCCAACGAAGCGGCGTTGGCCGGCAGCGCCGTGGTTTTGGTCACGGTGTTGGTGACCGTCGAGAGGGCGGCTAAGGCCAACGATGTGCCGGACTGCGTCAGAAGAAAGATCTGCCCGCCATCGATGCTAGCGTCCAAATCGAGCACTGTGCCGCTGACCGGTCCTAACGTATCCTCCGTGTCGCTGGCCGTCGCGAGGGCGTGCAGAGATCCCGCTGCAACGTAAAGAGTCTGGCCGTCCAGGCTCAAGACGGCGCCCGTGGTGGGGTAGCCGAAGTTGGCCACTGGGCTTGCCGTCCCGAGGTTATTGGTGAGTACGTAGAGCGAATTGGTCGACGACGTCGTCAGGATGTAGACCTTCGATCCGTCCAAAGTCGAGATCGCTCGATAGGCGTTCTGTGAAACCGGAAGAGAAACGCCGGCTGTCAAATTCGCGGCGGAATATGTCGAGACGGTGCTGACCGAGCCGCCCGCACCCGGCATCACGAACAGAGTCTGGGCCAAGGAAGGGAGGGCAGCGAAGCTCAACAGAATCAGCCATCGGCGAACACAAATAAACATCGACACGGATAGACCTTCAGGTTAAGGATGGACGCGGGAGGCGATCAGACGCAACGATCACAGATAGAGTACCACAACGTCCTCCGGGCTCTCACAATAATCCAGGGGACACAAAAAAAGAGGGGAGCCGAAGCTCCCCTCTTTTTCCGCAAGTTGCGGTTGTTGCTACTTGTGTTACTGGCCGAGGTTCTCCCCCTTCCCTGTCCGGTAGTTGCCCGGACTGTCGAGCACGAGGCCGAGATAGCCTTCCGCCAAGCTGTGTGCGCCCATGTCGGTGATGAACGCGAAGCCGTGACAGAACTGGAAGTTGGCCTGGGCGATGATGTAGCCCTGGAAGCCAGCCAGCGGGGCGACCGTGCCGGACGGAGCATTGGCGCAATTCGTCACGCTGCCGCCGCCGCTCAGGGTCATGGTCAGGATGCAGCCCGCCGGGACCGACGGAGTGGTTACCGTGGCCT
Organism: Acidobacteriota bacterium; assembly: GCA_021813825.1. Lineage (GTDB taxonomy): Bacteria > Acidobacteriota > Terriglobia > Bryobacterales > Bryobacteraceae > JAJYKC01. The sequence continues at coordinate 32,872 of JAKAJI010000005.1, forward strand.
GGCTGGCTGTCAGGGCCGTTCCACCAGAGAGCTGGCCGTAGTAGTTGATGGTGATCGGGCCAGACTGCGGAACCGTGCCAAACGGATCAAGCGAAGTATTCGCGATAGCGATACCCGTATCGAAGCCGGCTTGGTTGGTGACGAACGGGAAGAGCAGGTTGCAGGTGCAAGGAACGATGGTCAAAGCGTTCGCCGAAACCGAGGTGTCGACGAAGCGCGGCAGCGGCCACGTTGCCGGTTCAGCAATTGTCCAACCCGTAGTACCCGGGGCCGGAATCGGCGCGAAGGACAGCTTCACGCTACCCGTGCCCAGAGCAGCCTGTAAGAAGTTACCGCTCGTGCCGCTCGGGGTTACGGGAATTGAGGCGGATTCTACCGCTGTGGGATCGTCAGTCGCCACTTCGTAAGTTACCCAGCCGGAACCGGTGCTGTCGAGAGAGACAGCCACGTTGCCCGTCTGAGCGACAGGATTGCCAGCAGGACTATTGCCGTAGCCGTCCGTCGCAACGTAGTCAAGCGTTAGGCTGCCGTTAGTGACCTGCGCCGGAACCTGCAGAGAAACGCCAGCCGGGAACCCGCTGAAGCGGACCAGGAGGCGCGTGCCGTGGTCGGCAAGCCCACCCATGGCATAGGATCCTCCGGTGTTCGAGGGATCGTACATGCCCGATTCTGAATTATAGGAGAATCCAGGCACGTTCTGGGCCCCGCCGCCGTTCGGCGCATAGGACCCGACGGTCATCGAGGGCCAAGTGCGTGTCTTGAACGAGGACGCGAAGTTTTCCGTGAAATTCACGGCGAAATAGCCGGGACTGGGGGCCGGCAGGCACGTCTCGACGGTTAGCGGCGTTACCTTGGTAACCAAGCCAGGCGTAACGTAACCAACGATCGGTTGTGGGTTGTTGATCGTCACTGTCTGAGAACCGTTAACCGCAATGAACATCTGGAGCGGCGACAGTGAGAATTGGGAACCAACGCTGATCTGCGATGCGTTCGCGCGGACGTTCGTGATGCGAAGGGTCAGCGTGGTCAAAGTTCCGGGAGCATCGATCGGAACACCGAGGAAGGTGATCTGATTGGCGCCCGTCACCACGCCCTGGAACACGTTGTAGTGCCCTGTTGCTCCGTCGTAGTCACCGCCGGGCAGGCCACTGGCTACGCCGGTCGAGGTGATTGCGCACGTAGCAACGCCACCCGTTGCCGGGCAGACCAATTGCGTGGTGGCCGCATTGCTGTTGGACGGAACTGCGGTGCTTGGAACGGGAGTCTTGGGAAACGCATCGTCAACGATCAGCAGCGCCTCAGAGAGACCCGTGGTCGTGCTGTAAATGCGATCCGTGATGGTCGTGTTCAAAGTGACCGAAAGGTTAGACTCCGGAATTGTTTGACCAGCCGGGGTCGGTGTGCCGCCCGTGCAAACCAGGACCACGTCGCCGACCTGCTCGGTCACGCCTTCGGCGCGGACGAGAGGGGGATTCGCGGCACTGGCCGTGCAAGAAAAGGGCTGCGTAATCTGCGCGGAAACCGCGGGGGCCGTGGCAAGCACGAGCGCTCCAGCGGCAAACGCCAGAAGACATTTGCGAAAATCTGCCATTTCCTTCTCCTTGTGAAGTTGTGGAATTGAATTGATGGAAGTTCTTTTTTTCAACCTGAGCCTCGTTATTCGTTCATCCATCGAACAGATACTTTAAGAACAGACCTAGCGAACTCCGGCGATTTGAACCTCCGTCGCCGTTCCGACTGTGCCTGGTCTCGCTGTATCCTCTCCAATGTCGAGCTCAATCTTGTTGTGACTTCTTAATACTTTCCCGATATGCTGTGCTCGCGGGATTCATGCGTGGGAATGAATGCCGCCAAACCCTTGAGAAGCAATCACATCATTCATAACATTGAATCTTCGGCCAAGTCAAGGACAATCTACAGCCTTGCCGGCCGGACCTGGGTCCCTAGGGTTCAGAACAACAGTTAAACATGGATCGCCCCGCTAAGTCAATGAATTTCATGTAACCGCGACCTGCAAGGCTTGTGCGGTAACAATTGCGGGGCGACCGGCGAAGGAGGGGAGGCTACTGCTCGGCCTGCAAAGTCCTCTTGAGGTCGTGAAATTCGTGCTTTAGCTCGTCGGTCGCGTCCACGATCTGATTTGTATCATAAATTACTCTTGGCTCTAGGAAAATTACTAGTTCGGTACGCTGTTTGGTGTAAGAACGGCTGCCGAAGATAGTTCCGAGGTACGGGATGTGACTCAGGATCGGGATGCCACTGTCGGAGTAAGTTGTACTCTCGTCGATGATTCCACCGATGGCAATTGTGTCGCCATCCTGAACGGTCACCTGGGTCTGTACGGTGCGGTTGTCAAACGAGGGTGATTGAATCGATCCAGCGGCCGGCGGGATCGGACTACTAACTTGCTGGTTAATGATCAGCGTTACGATGCCGCTCGAGTTCACCCGGGCCAGAATGCTGAGTGTCACGCCGGTGCTTACATTGTTGATCGAATTAGCAAACAACGAATTCCCACCGCTTTGCACCCCGGTCACCGCCTGCGCCGTCAGGGTCGGCACCGATTCTCCGACGTTGATGGATGCCGGTATGCTGTCGGTGGCGATGATCGACGGGGCGGAAATTACCTTCGCTTTCTGGTGCTGCTCCTGGAGGTTGACTGCCGCGAGAAGCTCACGGGACATGCCGACAAGCGTGCCGGCAGTTAAGGTGGTGCTGTTGCCGACCAGGCTGCCCAACAACTGGTGGGGGATGCTGGCGGTGGCGGCGTTGGTCACCGTCGTCGAGCCGACGGTGGCGCCGGTCACGGTGCTGGCGCTGAAGGGATTGGTGGCGGTGGAAATGGATGAACTACCAGTTCCACCTACCACCGAGGTACCGGTGCCCGATTGCGAAGCCCCGGCGCCCAACTGCTGCAGGTACGCGCTGACGCCGCTGGCGAACTGGCCGCTCAAATCAACCTCATAGATACGAGCCTCGATCAACACCTGGCGTGGCGGAACATCCAACTCCCGCAAGAGCTTTGTTACACCCACGTAGTCTTGCGGCGTGGCCTGGATCATGAGCGTGTTGTTGAACGGATTTGCGATTACTCGCGGTCCGAAGTAGGGCACACCCTGACCCGAGGATCCGAGATACTGACCGGTTTTGTCCGTCGCCGATCCGGCCGTGGCGCCCGAGGCCGACGCAAGGCCGGGAGCGGCTCCGTAGGCGCCACCGTTGCCGTACATGGCGGGCGCTCCATAAGCTCCGGCCCCATAGGCCGGCATTCCGTAGCCACCCATGCCGTAGCCGCCCATCCCATAGCCACCCATGCCGTAGCCACCGGCGCCCATGCCGTAGCCACCCATTCCATAGCCACCCATCCCGTAGCCGCCCATGCCGTAGCCGCCCATGCCCACTCCGCCCACGCCCATTCCCATGCCACCGACGCCCATTCCGCCCATGCCCATCCCCATGCCACCGGCGCCGAACGTCGTGGTTCCGAACCCGGACATCATTCCCAGGCCCATGCTCGAAGCGCCGCAGGCGTTCATCATCTGCATGCCGCTGTAAAGCGACATGATGGCCTGCGACAGGCACTCCGCATCGCCATACTTGACGCGGTAGACGTAGTTTTCCAGGCCGCCCGCGGCGGATTTCGCGGGCACGTCCAGCTTCTCCACCCACTTGCTGACCTCGGTGAATGCTCCCGGATTCGGAGCGACGGCGATGATTGTGTTCAGCCGGTCAATCGGGAGAAAGCGGATAGGTGAGTTCTTCCCATTCAGCGCGATCGACTTGAAGATGTCTTCCAGTTCCTTGGCGATATCCTTTGGGCGCCCGTTGGTCACCTCGTACGTGTGCACGCGCTGGTTGGCTAGCGCATCGTTGTCAAACAGAGCCACCAGTTCCATGGTGCGACGCATCATCCGGCGGCTGTCGAGCAGCAGAAGCAGGTTTGCCGGCGCATAGGAAATGATCTGCCCATTGTTGCCGATGAAATTCTTCAATACGCCGCTCAGCTCTTCGGCGGTCGTATACTTCAAGAAGACCAAGTTCAGCATCTCCTGGTCGTCGGATTCGATGTCCTTGCCCAGGCGCTGTTCGGGTTCGAGGGCCACCCGGTTGATGTCAGCGAGCGGAACGATCCGGTAGATATCGCCTTCCTTAACCATCGCCGCGCCATTGATTCGGAGAATCATGTCGAGCAGCGCGCGGGTGTCGATATTTTTCGTCTCGCCGTAGGTGTTCAGGATCACGCCGCCTTTGATGCGCGAGTCCAGCACGTAATTGATCTTGAGCTGGCGGGCGAGCATGTCGACCACCTCGGTGAGCGAGGCATTCTGCAAGTTCAGGCCGCCGTAAACGATCCGGGATGTTGTCGCTGCGCCGGCCGGCTGCGCGCCGGGTGCGGTTTGCACACTGGAATTGGCCGTTCCCGGCGCGGCTTGCGTCGGCTGCTGCTGCCGTTGAGCCGCTTGGGCAGCCTTTTCCGCCGCCTCGGCCGCTGCCGCCGCCGCGCTCTGCGCAACGACATGTGGCACAAGGCCGATACTCAACACGATGGCGGCAACCCGCGCCCGAATTCTCATTTACTTCCCCTGCGCCGCTTCCGGAGCCGGCGCCGGGTTGACCAGCGCCTTCTCTTCCGCGTTCAGTTCGGCCGTCTTTTTCTTCTCCCAGATCTGCGGCCCAAACGGTGTCTGGCGTTCAAACCGCCAGGCGCTGCCGAGGTCCGTTACCGTCGTGTCCGGCTTCTGCGGCGGCGGGGCTGGGCGATTGGCGTCCGCGGTGCGGTAGCGGCTGACGCCGAAGGGGGTTTCCCGGAAGGTCCACTCTGTGCCCTGCGCATCGCGCCAGGTCCAGGTGTTGGCGTCCACTTTCGTTGCGCCGGAGGGCACCTGCGCGGCGGCAGCGGGCGCGGCCTTCGCGGCCGGTCCACTGGTTTGCGCCGCTAAGGCCAGCGACGCCGCAAAAGTCCACAACAAAGCCACTGCTCGCATCTCAAGTTCTCCTTAATTGCGCCGGTTTCGCCCGCCGCCCGCTTTACTTCGCCACTTCCCAGTAGCAGCTCTTGCCACCCGGCGCAAACGGATTGCTGCTGATCACCTTCCGCTTGCCATCCTGCACCGTGCCTTCCGGGGACGAATCCCCTTCCTGGCAGGCGTAGAAGCCCGCGCCCATGTCGCGTCCCGGCCCGTTGGCATTGGCCGGCGACGCACTCCTGACGTCCGGCTGCACCGGCGCGGCGTTGGTCACCACCGGCGCCGAAGCTGCCGGCGCGCTTTGCGCGTCCTGCACGGGCGCCGACGTGTCCACCAGTTCCGCCAGGGTCTTGTCGAACTGCTTGCCATCCCACTCAAAGACCACGTCGGTGTTATTGATGGAGACGATTTTGAACTCCCCGATCAAATCCCCGGCCTGGTAGCTTCCCTGTTCCTTCTTGTTTGGCAGGCTCAGAATCACGGTCGGTGGTACGCTTCCAAAGATCATGACGCCGTGAGCGACCGGAAAAGGCGGAACCGGCTTCTCAACAATTTTCGGTGGGGGCAAAATGACGGTGGGATTCCGGTCCGGCGAGAAAAGCATCTTCTGCGCCACGTCGGAATACTGCGCCGGGCTCACGGGCGCCACTTGCGGTTGGGGGGCGAGCTTTGGGGGAGGCACGGGCTTGGGACGCGAAGTTTCGAGCATCCGCTCGCGTTGCCGGGCGCCGGCAATTTCCTGGTGCACCTTGATGCCAAGCAGCACCGCGGCCGCCGCCAGAACCACGTTGAAAAGCAGCAGTTTCCGCCTCACAGCGACGGCCCCAGCTTTCTGGCGGGAACGAGCTTGCGCGGTACCACGCCCAACACCGCTAACCGCACGGTCATAGTCTTGTCTTTCGCGTTTGCCGCGCCGATGCGCAACTGGTCGGTGGCGACCAGTTCCGGCGCCGCCGTGATGTCGGCCAGCATGTTCACAAGCTGCTCAATGCGGCAGTTAAACGTCACCGCCACCGGCACCAGACCGTAGGCGCCATACGGGGCGGGCTGGCCGAGTTCGGTTTGCTGAAAATCCACCGGGGGATTGGCGTTCTTGGCGACGCGCTTGAGAATTTCGAGCACCTGTGCCTGTGCCTGTGGCGCAGTTTCGGCCTGAATCAAGCCCTTCTCCCGGCGGGCGAGGTCCGCATTGGCCTGATCGAGAATCTTCGCCTTCGCCGGCGCCTCAGATGCGAGTTTGCGAAGCTGCTCCAGCCGCTGGCGAGAGATTTCGACCGGCACTGCCGCCGACACCACCGTCTTCGGCGCCTTGGGCGGCGCCGTCGCGATCCAGATGATTCCCGCAACAACAACGGCAATCCCGAGCGCGATGAGCGCACGCTTGTCGCGATCGCCGATGGTCACGGGTTGACTCCCTTTCGATAGGTCCGGATACGGAAGTTCTCCATGTTTCCCACCCGCGCCAGCGGCATCGTGAACTCGGAGTTGTGAAATTTCGGCGAGGCATCGAGCAGTTTCAGCAGTGCGGCGGCCTGCGCCGTGTCACCCGCAATCTGCACTTCGCGGTCGTTCATGTCGAGACCACGCAGCCAAGTCGGCGGCGCCAGGATGCGGGTGAGCTCGGCCAGGGTATCCATACTTTCTTTCGAACGGGCCCGGAACGAATCAAGCGCCTGTATCCGCGCCTGTGTCTCCGCGATTTTCCGGTCGAGATCCCGCGTGTGGTTCGCCTGCAGTGTGGCCTGCCGGATTTCGCCGGCCAACTCCTCCTCGTAGCGATGCTTTTCCACCGCCGCTGAAATGCCCAGCGCTCCGGCCAGCACCAGCACCACCGCCGCCAGGGCCGCGGTTGGAATAAACAGCGCGCGCGAATCCGTTTGCCGGAGCGCCTGTGGCAACAGGTTCAGGGGCGGAGCGAGCTTGGGGCACGCGCTTTCAAGCGCAGCCGCGTAGGAGGCTGCGCCCGCCGCAACATCAAATTCCTCCGGTGCGGCCAGCGGGGCCGGCAAGAGGCCGGCGAAGTCCACGGCTTCCATCGCCGGCTCCAGGCGCAACTCGGACACCGCCAGCGCCCGCGCCTGATCGGGGCTGCCCTCCACCACCGCCGACCACACTCCCCGCGCCGCGCTTTCGCCGTAGATCTCCACGGCGTCGCCAGCCTGGCGCAGCGCGACCGCCCCCTCCGGGTTGGGCAGAGTCAGAAGGCGCGACGCGCCATAGAGCGCTGAGGCGGTGAAGGTGAACGCCGCTACACGCACGCCCGCCTCGGTGAACAGTGCGGTGTATGTGTCCAGCACGTCGCGCCGCACAATTCCCACGAGCGCCGCCGCGTGGCCGGCCACCGGAGCCCAGCCCCAATATACGTCGTCTTCCGGGTAAGGATGCAGCGAGTCGATATGCAGGGCCAGCGCCGCCTCCATGTCTTTCGGCGCGACACCCGGCAGCGGCACCTGCCGGACCGTCACTTCCTCCCGCCGCAGCAGCGCCACCGCCGATAGATGTCCCAGCCCAAGCTTGCCGAGAAATGAACTGTAGACGGCGCCCCACGCCGCGGCCGGTTCTTTGCGGAAACCGTGAATGGAGAGCACGCCCGGGATCCGCACGCCTTGCGGACGAACCCGCGCGGCGACCACAGTCAGGTCGGCCTCGCCGATCTCGATGCCCACGCCCGAGCCCCAGGCGAGCCACTTTTTCCACTGGGCCATTGTCTGGCCCAATCCGGCCGCGCTCACTGGGCTGTCTCCTGGCTTCGTTCGCCTTGGACCGGTGCGGGAGCCGGCGCGAGACTGCGAAGCGGGGGTGTGCCGTCGTACCAGCGCATGAACTCGTAGGGAGGATCGTAGCCCTGCGGCATCATTTTTACCAACGCGGAGACGGTGCGGCGAAGATCCGACAGCCGTCCGTCAGGCAGGCGGAACTGCGCGGTGGCACGAATGGTCCACATGGTCATGCCGCCGAGTCCGAGCCGCCCGAAGCCGGGCGCTCCCTGCGCGAAGACCGCGGCATCGCCGACCTGGGTGAACGGCATCGCGTTCCGGCGGGCCACCAGGGCCTGAATCGCGCCCGGATTCAGCCCGAGCATCGCCAGCACGGCAGGCTGCACCGTGTTGATGTCGATATTGCTCATCACCCCGTACGGCGACACGCAGTCCCGCAGCCCGCCATAGGGCTGTAGACCGCCGTCCTGGGTGGGCCGGTAGCCGCCATAGAAAATATCGGGAGTCATTCCTGGCACGAGGAGCAGTTCCTCGTTCTCCTCGATAGACGCGTGCCGCGCCCGGAAAGACGAACCATTGCCGAGAATCGCGGCATCCAGGGGCGCATATCCGCCGCCCGGCGCCGGCGACCGCCAGTAGAGGATGCCGGCCGCGATCCCCATCGCCTGCTCTCCCGGCACACCCAGAGCCACGAGCAGATTCGTCAACTGGTCCTGCGGAATCTGGTTGATGTTCAACTTCGACGTCTCCGGAATGATCTCGACGTCGGCGGCGCCCTCCGGATAGTCGAAGTGATGGCGGGGCATGGGAGCGGTATAGAACATCGGCTGGCCGTTCGGCCCAGTGATGCCGGCGAAACCCCACTGCATCCACATCACCATGCGCTCGATTGAGCCAGTGGCAATGTAGTAGGCGCGGAGAGAATCGGCTTCCGTGGCGGCGCGCTCGGTCTCGGCGCGCACGGTGCTCGCCACCGTGAACGCGATCGCCGCAAGCGCAGCCGTCATCCACAGCACCACGAGCAGAGCGGAGCCTCTTTCGTTTTTGGGCCGGTTACGGATCATAAGGAAACAGAGGATCCCGCGTCACATGCACCGGCAGGGTCAACGGCAGAAGTTGCACCGCGGAAGGGTCGGGGTTGAGCGGCGCCATATCGATCCGGATCGCGTCCGGCAGTTTGAGCTGGTCCCATACCGGTACCCACCGCGCGGGCTTGCCCGGCTGGGCCGGTATGCGATAGGAAAACTGGCAGGCGGCGAGTTTGTCGGCCAGCACGAAGGAACCCGGGCCGACCTCGATCGGCCGATAGACGGGCATCGGTTGACCAAGCGGGGTGGGCTGAAAACCCGTGCACAACGCGCCTGCGGCGTACGGCCCGCCGTAGATCCGCTCGTTCAACACGAGCCGGACGCCCACCCCGTCCTCGATCGGGGCGACCTGATACTCGAGAATCCGCGGCACGCCGCGCCCGCCGTCCTGGAGAGAGAACGTGGACACAAACCGCATCGACTGCGGCTGGCCCTCGAAAAACGTTACCTTTTGCGCGCCGGCGGTCTGCAGATTGTTTCCCAGGCAGGGCGCGGAGATGGGCATCAGACCCGCCACTTGCTGTTCCATGACGCGCTCGGTGCCCGTTACGCGGCGATTGTGCATCAGCCGGTCCTGGGATTTCTGCATGGCTTTGAATCCGGTATCCATCGCCATCACGAGTCCGAGCGAGATCAAGGCCACCAGCGTCACCGCGATGACCACCTCGATCAGCGTGAATCCACTCTCCCGGGTCATGGCTGGCCTGGAAGCCCGGGACGCGCGATCCGGTAGCCGGACAGCTTGTAGCTGCGCCGGTTCTGCCCGTCCATCCACCCCACTTCCACTTCGAGCCGCTCGATCACGCGCGCACCCGGCGGCAGGTTCCCCGGCGGGGCTTCGAAGACGGTGGCCATCGCGCGCCAGTTTACGGGGATGCCGCCGGTCACCGAGGGATCCCAGGCGCCGTCGATCTCCGTGTTGACAGGCAAGCCCGGAGCGATCAGCAACTCATCCATCTTCTGGCGGGCGAGCAGCGCGGCTCGGTCGGTTTCGGTAATCCGCGAAGCGTTCCGCAGCGAAGTGGTCAACGCGCTCATCAGCGACACGGTGGCTATGCCCATAATCGCCGTAGCCACGAGAACCTCGAGCAGC
>JAKAJI010000164.1 GCA_021813825.1 Acidobacteriota bacterium
GGACTTTTTGTGGGACCGGCGCGCTGCGTCGTAGAGATCCCTCAGAAGGGATTTCGGGCAGTCGAGAGCGAATTCCGTAGCGCCGTTGGTCAAGCCTACAAGCTAGCAAAAACCACGGTCAAATACGGCGGAGCACATGCGCCGGGAAGGTGAAAAGCGCCCAGATCAGATGCAGAACGCCATCGACCGCGATCCCGACAATCCGCAGGGGGAGCAGGAGAAGCCAGACGAACGGATACGCGATCAGCGCGAGTATCGCGATCGGCCAGCAGACCACCAGCAGCAGGCACCAAAGAAGAAACGTGAACATGACCGGGGAGCCCCCTTCATGGAGGAATACGATGAGGCGGGGGAGATGGTTCCGTCTGCGCTATAGTGAGCGCAGAATGCTGCGGATGCGGGCTCTGGCGGTGGTGGCGGCGCTGGCGGCATCGTCCGGCCTGGCCGCGCCGGTGGTGGTTGCTGTCGATATCGACGGCGTGATCCATCCCGTAACCGAGGAGATTATCAAGTCGGCGATGGCGCGGGCCAAGGCGGAAGGCGCCTCGGCGCTGCTGCTCCGGCTGAACACGCCGGGGGGGATGCTGGATGCAACGAGGCGGATCATTGAGACTTTGGACGCCTCGCCGGTCCCGGTGATCACGTATGTAACGCCAAGTGGCGGGAGGGCGGCGAGCGCCGGATTTTTCCTGCTTGAGGCGGGCGACGTGGCGGCAATGGCGCCGGGCACGAACACGGGCGCGGCCTCGCCGGTGCTGCTCGGGCAGCAGATGGACCCGGTTATGCGGGCTAAAGTGGAGAACGATTCGGCCGCCTTGATGCGCTCGCTTACCTCCCGGCGCGGCCGGAACACAGAACTGGCCGAGAAGACGATCCGCCAGGCGGTATCGGTGACGGATAAGGAGGCGCTGGACCAGCACCTAATTGAGCTGATTGAGCCGGACGAGAGGTCCTTACTCGCCGCGCTGGAAGGGCGCACGGTGACTCGCATCGACGGCCGGAGTACGACACTGCATCTGGCCGGCGCCCAGGTGGAAGAACTCCCCCTCACGATGCGGCAGCGGTTTCTGGTGGCGATCGCGGATCCGAATACCGGATTTATCCTGCTTGTGTTGGGGGCGTTGGGCTTGTACATCGAGTTTACGCATCCGGGCCTGATTGCGCCGGGTGTACTCGGCGCCATGCTGGCTTTGCTGGGATTCGCTTCGTTGTCACTATTCCCGATCGATTGGATCGGGGCGGCGCTGCTGGTGTTGGCGCTGGTTCTCTTTGTGCTCGAAGCAAAGTTTGCCTCGCACGGCATCCTTGGAGCGGGTGGGGCGGCGGCTATGATCCTTGGGGCGATGCTGCTCGTGGAGGGCCCGCCCGAGATGCGGATTCATTTCCTAACGGCCGTAGCCGTGACGCTACCCTTTGCCGCGATCACGATCTTTCTTGTTTCGCTCGTACTTCGGGCGCGGGCGGCGAAGGTGATTACCGGCATTGCGGGAATGACTGGAGAGCTTGCCGTTGCCCGCACGGCGCTCGATCCGGCGGGACGCGTCTTCGTGCGAGGAGAGTTGTGGAACGCGGTATCGACGCGCCCGGCCGCCGAAGGCTCGCTTGTCCGGGTGCTTTCGCTTGAAGATGGGCTTACCCTGCGGGTGGAGCCTGCCGGGGAGAACGCGAACCCACCGACCGGATCGCCCGCGTGACAGCAGCGGCCGCGGAAGCGAGCAAAAGCGTCCATACAACGAAGGCGGCGGGCATCAGCGCGGCGTAGTTTTCGCGCAGGTGAAACGGCAGGTAGTTCCAGGTGCGCCAAGGCGGGGGAATTGCGCCCCAAGTGGGGTTGCGGGTGTCGCCGCGTAGGAGGAGAGCTATGTTCGCGGCCCGCTGAGCGATCGCCGAAGAGGCGCCCTGGAGGATTTCGGCCGCGACCGGCAAAGCGGTGGAGAGGATCTGTTCGAGGAAGGATAGACACGCGATGGCGACGAGCGCGGCTTTGGCTGCGAATGGGAATTGACGCCAATAACGGACGGCGAGTGGGCCCGAGAGCATGGCGATCAATTCAACGGTCGTGGCAGTGAAGCGGTCGCCCCAGGCGGCGTCGCCCGCGAAGGTAACGTAGGTGGCGTAGAAGGACGCATAAACGAGAACCGCCATGGCGAGCAGGGTTGCATACCGCTTGATCAGGAGTGGGATGCTGCGCCACTGCCAGATGAGGAGCGCAAGGGACGCGGCGAGGAGAGGGTCGTAGAGGAAGATCGACTTTTGGGGTGAAACGATGGCGCCCCAGAAGCCGTGCCAGAACGGATAACCGAACGGGAAAGCGGCCGGTGCGCCGGGCGGATGGCGCTGGAGATTTTGCAGGCCCATGTAGGTCGTCCACACCGAACCGAAGCGCTCCCACTGATACCAGCGGTCGGCCGCGATGAAGGCGAGGTAGGCGGGGCCGGCTACCTTGAAGAAGCGCAGGCTGGCCCGGCGTGCAGTGAGCAGGATGAGAGCGGCGACGACGGCGGCATCAAGAAGGCATGGCAGGCGGGTGACGAGCGATGCTCCGGATGCGAGGGCAGCGGCCACGGCCCAGCCATCACGCCGGCAGTCGAGCCATCGCAACGCGCACCAGAGCGAGGTGAGAAACAACGCCAGCAGCAGGTTGTTCTCCTGGGAGTTTTGCATGTAGTGGAAGAATGTGGTGCCGAAAAGCAGAGTCAGGGTGCCGGCGAGGGCTTCCCGTGGGGAGAATCCGAGCGCGCTGAGAGCGGCCAGGGCGGCGGCGACGGCTGCTGCACTGGTGAAGGAGGCGAGGATCAGCGACGCCAGAAGCACGCGGAATTTTGTACGCGCGGCGTCATCGAGCGGATAACGAGTTGCAGTCGCCGCAACCACGGTCGAGCAAACGAGATCGATCGGCAGAAGGGCAGCACTCTGGCCGAAGCCGTACCAAGCACGAAGTTTCCCTTGGGCGTCATAAACGCCAAAGCCGGCGGCGTTGGCGGCGTCGACTTCGGGGGTGTTTGTCCACCAGGAGTGAGCGACTGCGAGGCGGCGCGCGGTATCGAGGTTGCCGAAGTCACCGTCATTCAGTACCAGCGCCGCAATCGCGGCCGCGAGGACGAGCCATTTCCCACCGGTCACGGATCTCAGTGTAAGATGCGGGAACAGGCCTGGTTCTTCGAGCGTTGATAAAGTAAGAGCAGCCCGGCTGGAAAGGAGCCGTTCATGCCTGATCTGGTTCTGCTGGTTCCCATCCTGATCGTTGCTGTCTACCTGATTCGATCGATCAATATTCTTGCCGAATATGAGCGTGGCGTGGTGTTCCGCCTGGGCCGCATTCTGCCGCAGCCGAAAGGGCCGGGTGTGATTCTGGTATTCGCGCCGGTGGACCGCATGGTGAGGATTTCGCTGCGCGTGGAAACGATGGAAGTGCCGCCGCAGGACGTAGTTACAAAAGACAACGTGACCGTGAAGGTGAACGCGGTGGTGTACTTCCGCGTGGTTGACCCAGTGAAGGCTGTGGTCGAGGTGGCGAATTTCCTCTATGCGACGTCGCAGGTTTCGCAAACAACGCTTCGCAGCGTGTTGGGCGAAGTGGAGTTGGACGAATTGCTCAGCCAGCGCGAGAAGCTGAACGTCCGGCTGCAATCGGTGCTCGACCAGCACACTGGGCCGTGGGGCATCAAGGTGAGCATGGTGGAAGTGAAGCAGGTGGATCTGCCCGAGCAGATGATTCGCGCGATTGCGCGGCAGGCGGAGGCCGAGCGGGAACGGCGCGCCAAGATCATTCACGCCGAGGGCGAGTACGTAGCGGCGGAGAAGCTAGGGATGGCGGCGGAGGTAATCCAGCGCCAGCCGGCCGCGATCCAGTTACGATATTTGCAGACGCTGGTGGAGATCGGGACGGAGAAGAATACGACCATCGTGTTTCCGCTACCGATCGACATCATTTCGAACCTGGCGCGGACGATGCGCGAGGCGGTGGCACGGCCGCCGGAGGCAGCAAAAGGAGAGTCGTAGCTTAACTTGCAACGGAACGAAGACGGGGAATTCGAACTGACGCTTGGCAACGCGCAGTTGCTGGGGATTTTCGCGATCCTGGTGGTTCTGCTGGGGATTTATTTCGCGATGGGCTATATGGTTGGCCGGAACGCCGGCATGCAAAGCGCGCAGGCGCGTTCGCCGGCCGATGCAAAGGCCGCCTCGGACAGTGGCCCCGCGCCGGTGAAGGATTCTCCCGCCCCCGAGAGAGCCTCGAATGGTTCCCCATCCGTCGTGCCTGAGCCGCGGGAGGAGAAGCCCCAGCCTGAGCAGGCTGCTCCCGCGGCACCCGCGACCACGACGACCGCTGAGCCGGCGAAAGTCCCGGCCGAAGAAGGGCAGTTGCTCGGCGTAACACAGCCTGCGACTGGCGAGACGTTTCTGCAGGTGGTGGCCACGACGCGTCCCGACGCCGAGACAGTAGCTGTAGCCCTGGGCAAGGACAATCTGCACGTTCGGCTGGCTCCCGCGCCGAACGGGTTGATCCGCGTGCTTGTAGGACCGACGGAAGGCGCGGCTGACTTGGCACGGTTGCGGAGCGTTCTTGAAAGCAAAGGCTTCCACCCGATCGTGCGCAAGTTCTAGTGTGGTAACACGGTTGACCCGGCGCGGGTTATAAACGAAGCATCATGTCCCGCCGAACTTTCGCTGTTGGGTTGCTCGTGTGTGCGCCTGTGCTGCTTGGCGCGCCCGTAACGCTGGAAGGGTTACTGAGTGCGCCGTTTCCGTCCGATCTGACAGCTTCGCCGCGAGGCGGAGAGGTGGCCTGGGTCTACAACGAGCGTGGCGCGCGCAACGTCTGGATCGCGGGTGTGAAGGGCGAAGCGGGGCGGCGACTCACGAGCTATACGGGCGACGATGGACAGGAAATCGCCCAGATGGTCTGGACGCCGGACGGCGGATCGATCGTTTATGTGCGCGGCGGCGACTTCGAGTTCCCCGGCGCCAGCGACCCGAACCCCGCGAGCCTGACGGAAGGCGTCGAGCAGGATTTGTGGATCATCCCAGCCTCGGGCGGCTCGCCGCGCAAGCTGGCCGAAGGCATGGAACCGGCGATGATGCCTGGCGGCGCCTCCGTGCTCTACGTGACACGGAACGGCGAAATTCATCGTGTGGAATTGCAGGACGGCGCGAAGCCGGAACTGTTGCTCCATGTGAGGGGGAAACAATCGGAACTGCGTGTATCACCCGATGGTGCGCGGTTGGCCTTTGTCAGCGACCGCGGCAATCACAGCTTCATCGCGGTTTACGAGTTCGACACGCATAAGCTGGTGTATCTGGATCCGAGCGTGGATCGCGACGGGGAGCCAGTCTGGTCGCCGGACGGCAAACAGATCGCGTTCCGCCGGATTCCGGCGCTGAAGCGGGACTTCACGTTCGGGCCGCTGCGCGAGGCCGAACCTTGGTCGATTCGCGTCGCCGATGCGAAAACCGGGGTGGGACACGAGATCTGGCGCGCTCGCGCCGGCGTGGGCAGTGTGTTTCATGGGATGGAAGCGGCCAATCAGCTTCTTTGGGGCGCGGGGGGGCGGGTCGTGTTTCCCTGGGAAGGAACCGGGTGGCTGCAGTTGTATTCGGTCCCGGCCGGAGGCGGCGACGCGATGCACCTGGGCGATGCGGGCGAGTACGAGGTCGAGCACGTGTCGATGAGCCGCGATGGACGCAAGGTGCTGTATTCGTCGAACGAGGGCGACATAGACCGCAGGCACTTGTGGAGCGCTCCGGTCGAGGGTGGCGCGGCGAAAGAGTTGACGCCGGGAGACAACATCGAATGGTCGCCCGTAGACGCAGGCGGGGCGTTAGCGTATCTGAGCTCAAGTGCCGTGCATCCGGCTCATGCCGAGATGCTGGAGGCGGGCAAGCGGCGGGACCTGGCGCCCGACGCGCTGCCGAAGTCGTTCCCGCTCGATTCCATCGTGGCGCCGCAGCAGGTGATTTTCTCCGCCACCGACGGGATGCGGATTCATGGGCAGATCTTTTTGCCTCATGGCGCCGGGCCCCATCCGGCGGTGGTGTTCTTTCATGGCGGTTCGCGGCGGCAGATGCTGCTGGGCTGGCATCCGATGGACTACTACCACAACGCTTACGCGATGAACCAATATCTGGTGAGCCGCGGGTTTGTGGTGCTGAGCGTGAATTACCGCAGCGGCATCGGTTACGGGATGAAGTTTCGAGAGGCGCTGCATTACGGCGCGACGGGAGCGAGTGAGTTCAATGACGTGATGGGGGCGGGGCTGTATCTTCGGAACCGGACTGACGTGGACGGGGAGCGGATCGGGCTGTGGGGCGGATCCTACGGCGGGTATCTGACGGCGCTCGGTCTGGCGCGGGCATCGGACTTGTTCAAGGCGGGGGTGGATTTTCACGGCGTGCACGACTGGAACCTCGAGATTCCGAACTTCGTGCCGGCGTACGATCCGACAAAGAACCCGGATGCCGCGCGCATCGCCTACTATTCGTCCCCGATTGCAAGCGTGGACACCTGGCGAAGTCCGGTGTTGCTGATTCACGGTGACGACGACCGGAACGTGCCGTTCGCCGAGACGGTGGAGTTAGTCGAGGCGCTACGTAAGCGCGGGGTGGAATTTAAGGAGCTGATCATTCCGGACGAGATTCACGGATTTCTGCGGATGTCGAGTTGGCTGCGTGCGTATCAGGCCGGCGCAGACTTCCTGAGCGCGAAGCTCGGCGCGAAGCAGTAAGGCCGGGTTAGTGCGCGGGAAGCTCAGGAACGGCGGCGCCGTCGGCGCGTGGGTCCGAGGCCGCGTAGTTGACACGCGTAGCGGAGTCGTGGAGAACGGCGTTGCCACGCCCCATCTGTGATGTATACGGACGGGCGATTTGAATCTGGTGGCCGCGCTCGGAAAGCTGCTGGAGAGTGGTTTCGGGCACGCGGGATTCAATGGTCACGTCGCAGCCGTGCGCGGTGGGCTTGGTGAAGCGGGCTTCCGAAAGCGCGGCCTGGATGTTCATACCGTAGTCGACGATGTTGGAGACGAACTGCGCGTGGGCGAGCGGTTGGTTGGGTCCGCCCATGATGCCGAAGCCGATGTGTATGTCCCCTTTTTCCATGAACGCGGGAATGATGGTGTGGAAGGGACGCTTGCCTCCGGCGAGGATGTTCGGGCTCTTGGGGTCGAGCGAAAATAGCGCGCCGCGGTTCTGGAGCAGGATGCCCCGGCCCTCGACGGTGACGCCGGAGCCGAACGTGCCCGAGATGCTTTGAATCCAGCTTGCGATATTGCCGTCGCGGTCGACGACGGCGAGGTATGTCGTGTCGCCGCGGACCGGAGTGCCGTTGCGGACGTCGCAGTTGGCTTTGTTGGGATCGATGAGGGCCGCGCGCTCGGCGGCATAGGGCTTTGCGAGGAGTCCGGTGACGGGAACGTGCGCGAAGCGCGGGTCGGCGTTGTAGTGGGCCAGGTCCGCGTAGGCGAGTTTCATGGCCTCGATGCGCTTGTGCATCTCCTGCGCGCTGAGCGGGCCTTCGGGCGACGGCTCAAAGGTCTCCATGATGTTCAGCATTTCGAGAGCGGCCATGCCCTGGTCGTTCGGGGGCATTTCGTAGACACGCCATCCGCGGTAGGTGGAGGAGACAGGTTCAACCCATTCGGGCTTGAAGGCGGCCAAGTCCTCGGCGGTAAGCGTGCCACCAAGTTTGTGGGAAGTGGCGAGGAGGGAGGAGGCAATTTCACCGCGGTAGAAGGCGTCCGGACCCTTTGCCGCGATGATTTCGAGCGTATGAGCCAGTTCGGGGTTGCGGAAGATCTCGCCGAGTTTCGGCGGCTTGCCCCCAGGAAGAAACACCCGGGCGGTTTCCGAATTGGATTCCAGAACTTTGACCGAGCTGTCCAGCGACCAGATCGCGGCCAGGACTTCGGGCACAGGGTACCCATCGCGAGCATAGGCGATGGCGGCGGTGAAGAGGTCCCGCCAGGGGAGTTTACCGTAGCGCGAGTGCATGGCTGCCCAACCGCGGACGGCGCCGGGAACGGTGACGGTGTGTATGCCGTGCACGGGCATCTTGTCGTGGATGCCATGCGAGGCGAGGAAGGCGGGTGTCAGCGCGCGGGCGGCGGGTCCGGAAGAATTCAGAGCGGTGAGTTTGCCGGATTGGGCGTCCCAGTACATCGCAAAGAGGTCGCCGCCGATGCCGTCCATCATGGGTTCGGTCACGGCGAGGACCGCGTTCGCCGCGATGGCGGCGTCGACCGCGGAGCCGCCCTTTTCGAGAATCTGCGCGGCGGCCGTGGACGCCAGTACCTGGCTCGTTGCGGCGATGCCCTGGCGCGAGATGACCATGGACCGGCCGTAATCCCGGCCCAGCGGCTGAGTGGAGGCGGCAACGGCGGTCAGGGCCGCAAGCGTGACGCGAAGCATCGAGGGAATAGTAGCAGGCATAATGGCTTTCCGGTGTGCAATTGTGGATCTCCTCATCTTGCCCGGCACTGCGCGACGGCGTGTTTCCAGCCGGCGTAGAGGTCTTCGCGTTGGGAGGCGGGCATGCGGGGTTCGAAGACACGGTCGGCGGACCAGTTGGACTCGATCGCCTCGACGGAGGGGAAGAAGCCGCAGGCAAGGCCGGCGAGGTAGGCGGCCCCAAGGGCGGTGGTTTCGGTGTCGGTGGGGCGGACGATGGGCTTGCCGAGGATGTCCGCCTGGAACTGCATGAGAAAGTTGTTGGCGGCCGCGCCGCCGTCGACACGGAGTTCGCGTAGCGGTTCGCCGGAGTCGGCTTCCATGGCTTCGACGAGTTCGCGGACCTGGTAGGCGATGCCTTCGAGCGTGGCGCGGACGACATGTTTGGCTTCCGTGCCAAGCGTGAGGCCGGTGAGCGTAGCGCGAGCGTTCGGATCCCAGTACGGCGCGCCGAGACCGACGAAGGCGGGTACGAAGTAGACGCCCCCGGTGCCGGACGCCGATTCCGCGATCGCTTCGGTGGCCGCGGCGGAGGGAACGAGAGCGAGTTTGTCGCGAAGCCACTGAATCGCGGCGCCCGCGGTGAAGATGCTGCCCTCGATTGCGAACTGGGGCGAGGCGTCGAGCGAGGCGGCGCGAGTTGAGAGCAGTTTGTGGCGACTGACGGGCTGACGGCTGCCGGTGTGCATGAGAGCGAAACAGCCAGTGCCGTAGGTGTTCTTGGATAGTCCAGGGCGCAAGCAGGCCTGGCCGAACAGGGCAGACTGCTGGTCCCCGGCGATACCGCAGATAGGCGCTTCGAAACCCAGGTGGCTTGCGTCGGCAATACCGGCGTTATGGCTGGATGGAATGATGCGCGGCAGCATGGCGCGAGGGATGTCGAATAGCGAGAGAAGTTCGGGGTCCCAGTCGCCGGTCTCCAGGTTCATGAGCATGGTGCGCGAGGCGTTGGAGAAGTCGGTGGCGTGCACGGCGCCATTTGTGAGGTTCCATAGGAGCCAGGTGTCGACGGTGCCGAACCGCAGCGCTCCATCGCGGGCGCGGGCTTGGGCATCGGGGACGTGATCCAGAATCCAGCGGATCTTGCTGGCGGAAAAGTAGGCGTCGATGACGAGGCCGGTTTTGCGTGTGACCGCATCGGAGGCCGAAGAGGCGGCCAGCAGGGCGCAGGCCTCCGCGGTGCGGCGGCATTGCCAGACAATGGCTGGGGCGATGGGCTCCCCCGTCGAGGCATCCCAGACGATGGTGGTTTCGCGCTGGTTGGTGATGCCGATGGCGGCTACCTCACCCGGCCGAATGTTTTTGGAAGCCAGCACGCGGCGCGCGGCGTCGACTTGGGTGGTCCAGATGGCCCGGGCGTCCTGCTCCACCCAACCCGGATTGGGGTGGGCGCAGACGAGCGGGGCGGATTCGGTTGCTATGCGGCGGCCTTCCTCGTTGTAGAGGGCAGCCCGGGCACTGGTGGTGCCTTCGTCAAGAGACAGGAGAAAACGCACTTTGGCATTATAGTAAGCGGTATGTTCTTTCGCCGGGAGAAGCCCAAAGTTTTGACGCTCGCCGATCGCGTGGCGAATC
>JAKAJI010000165.1 GCA_021813825.1 Acidobacteriota bacterium
GGCACGAGGTACTGGCGCTCAACCGCGTGCCAGAGACGCATCTCGTCGGCGATCCGGTTGTCGAACCACGGGAGAATGCTCTTCCCGTCCATGCGCTCGGGGGTCGCCGTGAGACCGAGTAGAATAAGCGGCCGCAACGCGGCGATCGTCTCGCGGTAGCTCTCCGCCGGGACGTGGTGCGCCTCGTCGAGCACGACGTATTCCCAGTAGTCGACGCCTTGCGATTCGAGCACGCCTCGGCTTCGGAAGCTCTGGATCGTGGCGAACAGATGCTCATACGACGCGGGTGCGTCGCTGCCGGTGAGAAGGTCGGCGAAGGACTCATCCCGAAGCACATGACGGAACCGGTCGCGTGCCTGGCGCAGCAGTTCCTCGCGGTGGGCAAGGAACAGCAGGCGGGGACGGCGTCCGGTATATGGCTGGCGGGCGTAGTCGAAGGCGGAGACCAGAGTCTTGCCTGTTCCGGTTGGAGCGACCACGAGATTGCGGAAGTGGCCCCGGTCAAGGCGCTCGGATTCGAGCCGGTCGAGCGTGGCCTGCTGGTATGGATGGGGCCGGAGATCGAAAAACACCGGCGCCGCGTCCCTCTGGCCGGGAGATTTTCCCGCCGCTTCGAGCGCTCGTCTCACGCGCCGGCATTGCTCTTCATCGCGCGGATTGAAAACCTCGAATTCGGCGTCGGCCCAGAGCGTATCGAAGGCACTCCGGAACCGATTCACGACGTGTGGCGTTTCGGCCTCGCTCAGCTTGACCGTCCACTCGATGCCGTCCTCCAAAGCCGGTCCTGACAAGTTGGCGGAGCCGATATACGCGCTACTGAATCCGTTTTCGCGCCCGAACAGCCAGGCTTTCGCGTGCAGGCGCCTGCGGCGTCCGTCCAGCGAGATTCGAAGTTCGACGTTGGGCAGCTTCGCAAGCTCCTCGATGGCGCGGAAGTCCGTGGCGCCGATATACGTGGTTGTGAGAACGCGGACCGGGACAGAGCGGCCGGCAAGATTGTGAAAAGCGTTTTTCAGCCTTTGCCAGCCGCGCCACTGGATGAAGCTGACGATCACGTACACACTGTCCGCGCTGGCCAGTTCCCGTTCGAGTTCGAAGCCGAGACGCGGCTCGCCGGCCGCATTCATCATCAGGTTCGCCGTCCCGAGCGGCGTGCTTGGAGGAACCGGTCGGGCCGGGCCACGGTAGAGCGCTCGCAGCAGCAGGCCATCGGGGTCGACAGGATCCTGTTCCGGCAGATCCAAATCCGGCTGCTGCAAAGAGGCGAGCAGATTGTTCGCCAATTCCAACTGGCGCCGTTTCCGGTCATCGGAAGGCAGCGAGCGAAGCAGGTGCTTGATCTGGCCGATGAGATGACGAGCCAGGTAATCGGGGCAATCCGCTTCTTCGATGGGCTCCGTCCAGGATTCCAAGCCCGGCGGTTCCCTCGCATCGAGCAACTCGCGGACACGACGAGTTACGAGCTGGTCATATAGGCCCTCTTTGAGCTGTTTCACGTTCGCCGGGAATTCTCAGCATATTGCATCGAAATCGTGCCCGAGGTCAGTCGGTTTCGCTTTGAAGCGCGCTCGAGGAGGCCGAAAGGGTTACAGCGGGTGCCAGGGCGCGGCGGGACGGGAAGTAGATGAGCGCGCCGAGCGTGTTCGCGGCGAGGACGGTGAGGGCGATTTTGGCGGCGAAGGCGGTGCGGCTGACCACGGTGACGATGGGGTAGAGGGCGATGACGAATGCGACCGAGCTTGACGCCAGGCCGAGGAGGCTGACCCATTTGAGCCAGGGCGGGAGGCCGCAACGGAAGCGGGCGAAGCCGAATAGAGGGAGCGCGAAGAGGGCGAGGTAGGCGATGGAGTAGTGGGCGATGGAGGCGGCGGTGAGGACCTGGTTGGCCTCCTGCTCGCGGACGCCGAGCATGCTCGCGAAGGTAATGAGCATGACGAGAGCGGCGACGAAGACGATCGAGTTCACGGGGGTTTTGCGGCGGGGGTCGAGGCGGGCAAACCAGGCGGGCACAACGTGGTCCCAGCCGGCGGTCATGGGCAGGCGGGTGAGGCCCGTGAACAGCAGACTGGCGCTGGCGATGGAGCGCGCGGCCAGCAGCACGATGAACAAGGGCGCGAGCGCGGAGGCGGGACCGTGGTTGCCGAAGGCGCGGCGGAAGGTTTGGGGGATGGGTCCGATGAGGTCGATGGGGCCGCCGCCGGAGAAAGCCAGCACGGAACTGGTGCCGAGCACGAACATCAGCGCGATGACGGGAGCGGAGATGCGGACCGAGTTGCCGATGTTTCTGGCCGGGTCGCGCGACTCGCCGGCGAGAATGGCGACGTACTCGAAACCGCTGAGCGCGCCGGTGGTCATTTGGCCGAAGACAGCGAG
This sequence comes from Acidobacteriota bacterium, assembly GCA_021813825.1. Classification (GTDB taxonomy): domain Bacteria; phylum Acidobacteriota; class Terriglobia; order Bryobacterales; family Bryobacteraceae; genus JAJYKC01. The sequence goes on from JAKAJI010000165.1 coordinate 2,374, forward strand.
GCTGTACCAGTTGGCCGAAGGCAGTTTCCAGGCGAAGGGATGCCAGGCGAGGAGGCGGTGCGTGGCGAGGCCCCAGAACGGCAGCGGCAGCAGGATGACGTAGGCGAGAAGGATCATGACGCTGCCGGCGTTGTGCAGCCATTTGCCGGCTCCGAGGCCGCGGATGGCGACCCAGGCGATGCCCGCGACGACCGCGCCGGTAATGGCAAGCGTGGCCGGTTTGCTGGCAGGGATCCAGGCGCCGGCCGGACCGGCCATGTAGCCAATGTCGGTGGGGACCGTGAAGACGATGGCGGCGGTGCAGATGACCGCGTATACCCACAGATTCCAGGCGATGAAGAACCCACCCGCCTGGCCGAAACCGGCCTTGGCCCACTGGTACAGCCCGCCTTCGAGCGGCAGGCGCTGATTCAGATGAATGACGACAGCGGCGAGCGGCAGGTAGTAGAGAGCGATGGCGGCGAGCCAGAAGAAACCATTGGCGGCGCCGAGTTCGGCGGCCACGCCCACCCAGGTGGAACCGACCACGCACAGGACCTGGGCGAGAACGAGATCGCGGAGACCGAGTTCGCGCCGGAGAGGCTTAGCGGCGCCGGGCATGGTGAGTCGGATGATACTACAGGCGGCCGGACTTGGGAAACCGCTTTCATGCCGGGTTGCTATGATGAGGGTGAACTGTATGCTGACGCAAGGCGTTCAACTCCGGGTCGGGCTCCGGCAGACACTGACGCCGGGCCTCGTCCAGATGGTCACGGTGCTCCAGATGAATTCGCTGGAGCTAAGCGACCTGATTGCACAGGAAGTGGACCAGAATCCGGTGCTGGAACTGGCCGCCGATGGCGGCGAGGAAGTGACGCCGGAGGAGATCCAGGCGCTGCTGGAGGCCGAGGCGGAGCGCGAGGGGGCTCCGGCGGACCAGTCGGTGCTGAGCGCGATGGATCCGGCGGGCTTAGAGACGGGGTCGGAAGCGGTGGAGTTGGCCGAGAGCGGCGAGATGAGCGCCGTGGCGGGGGAAAGCGAAGCGCCGGTGGGGGGCGAGATTGCGATTCCGCCGGCGGAAGACGCGGCTCCGGCGTCGGCGGCCGACACGTTTGACGAGATCGACTTCGGTTCGTTTTTCGACGACTACCTCGACCCGGGATTCAAGAGTCCGGCGTCGGAGCAAGTCGACAAGCCTTCGTTTGAAACATTTCTTGCCTCGGAAGTGACGCTGGCCGACCACCTGGAGTCGCAGTTGAGCGTGCAGGCGATGCCGGACGCGGTGCGCGACGCGGCGTATTACATCATCGGCAACCTGGATGAATACGGGCGGCTGGAGGCATCTCTCGAAGAGATGGCGCAGATGAGCGGGCACACGCTCGAGGAACTGCGCGAGGCGGTGAAAGCGATCCAATCGCTTGAGCCTGCGGGATTGGCGGCGGCCGACCTTCGGGAGTGCCTACTGTTGCAACTGGAGAGCCGCGGGGCCAAGGGCGGCGTGGCGTGGCAGATTGTGGACCAGCACCTGAAGCTGCTCGAGAACAAGCAGTTCAAGGAGTTGGCCAAGGCGCTGGGCCGGCCGATGGAACACATCAAGATCGCGGTGGACATCATCCGGCATCTGGATCCCTGGCCGGGGCTGCGGTTTTCAACCTCCGGCGCGCGGCCGGTGGAACCCGACGTCTATATTTCGAAGGACGGCGACAGCTATCTTATCGAGCTGAACGACGACCAGATTCCGCAGTTGCGTTTGAATTCGAGCTACAAACGGCTGGTCAGCCGCGAGGAGGAGCCGCGGAAGGAAGTGCGGAACTTCATCCGCGAGAAGTACACGTCGGCGCTGATGCTGATGAAGAACATCGAGCAGCGCAAGCAGACCATCCTCAAGGTTTGCCAGGCGATCGTCGGGCGCCAGACGGACTTTTTGGAACAGGGCATTGACGCGCTGCGTCCGATGATGATTAAGGAAGTGGCCGAGGAGATCGGCGTGCATCCTTCGACGGTGAGCCGAGCGGTGGCGGGTAAGTACGCGCACACGCCGCAGGGTGTGTTTGAATTGCGGTACTTTTTCTCCGAGGCGGTGCAGGGCGTGAACGGGAGTTCGACGCCGCTGCTGAAGCTAAAGCGGATGGTGAAGAAGATGATCGAGGAGGAGGATCCGTGCCACCCACTCACCGACGAACAGATCACCGAACGGCTGAGGGCGGGCGGGATCGATGTGAACCGCCGCACGGTAGCCAAGTATCGCGAAGATATGCGAATTCCGTCCACACATCAGCGCCGCCGGCGAGACTAAGCGCGGCCGGCGCACGTCGTACCAATCAGAGAATCCCATTCGGGAGGTAGCGCAATGAAACTCACTTACACCGGGGTACCGGAGGAGTTTCCTCCACGCCAGCAGGCGAAGCTGGACGCGAGGCTGAACCGGATTTCGAAGATGCTCGAACACGGCCGCGAGCGGGAAGTGCGCGTGGTTGTGCGGCAGCAGAGGCACCTGCAGGTCGTCGAGCTGACGCTGAATGCATTTGACCATGCCCTGGTTGGTCAGGGCGCCGACCGTGACCTGTTCGCCGCGATGACGGAAGCGGCGGACAAGCTGGAGCGGCAGGTGCAGAACATGCGGGCGCGCTGGCGGACGACGAAGCGCCACAAGGAAGCGCCGAAGCGGGAGCCAGCGGTGGAAGCGGCCGAGGCGCCGGTTGCGCCGGTGCGCCTGAACGGGAATGCGAAGAAGGCGGCGGCGCGGGCGGCGGCGGCGGCTCCGAAGGTGGTGCGGGTGGCGCGGCGGCGCAGCAGCAAGCCGATGACGCCGGACGAAGCGGTGCTCGAGATCGGGGCCGGCGAGAATTTCCTGGTCTTTCAGGACGCGGACACGGACCGGATGTCGGTGCTGGTGCGGCGCAGCGACGGGCATTTTGACCTGGTCGAAGGCGAGTGAAGCGCACCGGGCAGGGGTCTCAGGCGGGCGGGAAAAACGCGGCGCCCGCGGCGGCACAGTTACTCATCATTACGGGCCTGAGCGGTTCCGGGAAAGGAACCGCTCTGCGCGCGCTCGAGGACCTGGGCTTCTACGCGGTAGACAACCTGCCGATCGGGCTGATTCCGAAGTTTGCCGACCTGACACGGGACTCCTCGCGGGTGAGCCGGGCGGCGCTGGTGGTGGACATTCGCGAGGGCGGCGCACTGAAGGCGTTTCCCGCGATGTTCCGGAAGCTGAAGGCGCGGTTTCCGGTGAAGTTGATGTTCCTGGAGGCCGACGACGCGACGCTGCAACGGCGGTTCAGTGAAACGAGACGGCCGCATCCGCTGGGCTCGCAGGCGACTGTGGCGGAAAACATCGCCGAGGAGCGGCGGTTGCTGGCGCCGATCCGCCGGCTGGCCGACCCGATCATCGACACGACGCGCCTGAACGTGCATGAGCTGCGCGAGGTGATCGCCGAGAAATTCGGAGGCCAGCAGCGAGCGAACCTGCGGATCAACGTGACGAGTTTCGGATTCCGCCACGGAGTTCCGCCGGACAGCGACCTCGTGTTCGACGTGCGCTTTCTGCCGAATCCGAATTACATCCCGCAGTTCAAGGAACTGACGGGAAGGAATCCGAAAGTTGCGCGGTATATACGGTCATTTCCCCAGACGGTTGAGTTTATCGACCGGATCTCCGAGTTATTAGTGTATCTGATCCCACATTATATTAGCGAGGGGAAGACTTATCTGACGATCTCGATCGGGTGCACGGGAGGGAAGCACCGGTCCGTGATGATCGCCAGTGAGATCCGGAAGCGGCTGGCGGCGGCGGGTTACAAGGCGAAAGAGACGCATCGGGACATGAACAAGGGATAAGCGGCGATGGCCGGCGTGATAGAGTAGGCGATAGGTCCGCGACCACCAGAGGAGACGGTCATGTCAAAGCGATGTGCCGCGGTCTTATTCGCGGCTGCATTTGTACCCCCCCTGTTTGCGCAGACGCACTGCGATCCGGTGCGGTTCTCGGGCGCGACCTACACGCGGCTTCTCTCTCCGGATGGGTCCCAGATCACGGGGCTGCTGCGGAACTTTGACGGAACTTTCGATTCCTACACACTCACGACGGCCGCGCCGTATTCGCTGCTCAAAACAACGAAGAATAATCTCAGCTTGATTCTGCCGTGTGGAGTTACTCCGCCGGCGGGGACGCCGATGGGAGGGCTTCCGGTCCTGGCCGAGTACCTGAGCCGGCCGGGCGTGTCGTCGCAGACCGTCGCGGTGGCTCCGATGTCGAGCACGACGGGAGTGCTCGCGTTCTTGCCGAAGAACGCGACGGCGGTGGAGGTTTTTTCCGGAGGGCTGGGAGCAAAGGAATTTTCCGGCACCAGTTATCCAGCCGGGAGCAAACCGGTGGGAGTGATTCTGACCGATGTGAACGGTGACTCGGTGCCGGACCTGCTCGTGCTTGATGCGGGAGGCGGAGCGGATGCCGGCGGCGTGTATGTATTTTTTGGCTCCGCGGCTGGCTTGTTCCAATTTCAGGCGAGTTACCCGTCCGGCACGACTCCTGTGGCGATGACCGCGGCGGATTTCAATGGCGACGGAAAGATGGATCTGGCGGTTGCGAATTCGCAAGGCATATCCGTGCTTGTCAACAAGGGGGACGGAACGTTGCTGCCGGCGCGGAACTTCAATGCCGGCGTGCGACCGGTGACAGTGGCAGCCGCCGATTTCAATGGAGACGGCAAACTGGACCTGATCACCGCCGGAGGCCCGCTCGGGGGGACGGGCGTGCTGCTCGGAAACGGAGACGGCACGTTTGGCTCGCCGGTGCTGCCATCGAACTTGGTGCGATGGGACGCCGCGTTTGTGGCGACCGGCGACTTCAACGGAGACGGCAAGACGGACGCAGCGTTCGCCGGCGAAGCGGGCGTGGCGGTGGAACTCGGTCATGGTGACGGAACGTTCGGTCCACCGGCGTTCTACCTGGCAGGCAGTCCGGCGGCGTCGCTCATCGTCACGGACATCAACGGCGACTCGAAGCAGGACATCCTGGTGGCGTCCGGCAATCCACTGGTGATTGCGGGCGATCCGAGTTCGGACGGCGTGTCGGTTCTACTGGGAAACGGTGACGGTACATTTCAGGCTTCCGCGCTCGCCATTCTTCCCGGGTCCGGCGTCGAGAGTTATCTTCAGATGGAATCACTCGCGGTTGCGGATTTCAATGGGGACGGCAAGGCGGACGCGATGAGCGTGGAATCGTACAGCGGCGAGGCGTATCTGTTTCCCGGTTTGGGATCCGGGGGGTTCGGAGCACCTGTGGCCGTTGCGTCGATCCCGGCGCTTTCCTCCATCGAGGCCACGAGCGGGGATTACAACGGCGACGGCATGGCTGACCTTGCGTTCGCGACGACGTCGACCGGTTCCAACGGCCAGGTGACTGTCTTGCTGAACGCAGGCGGCGGCAAGTTCCTGCCGACGGTTTCGTTTCCCTCGGCTGGAGCCAACACGGTCTCAATCGCGACGGCGGATTTCAACGGCGACGGGCACGCGGACCTGATGGTTGCTAACTCGAATAACGTAGCCGTATTTGTTGGCGACGGTAACGGTGGGTTCACGCTTTCGAAGACATACCTTACGAATGCCGGGCCGCTGGCCGCAATCGCCGCCGATTTTACCGGGGACGGCAAACCGGATATTGCGGTGTTGGACAACGCCGGCGGCACGGGATCGCAAGTGGATCTGCTGGTGAACAACGGCGACGGAACCTTCACTTCGGCGGCGCCGTTCCCGCTTACAGCTTTCGCCACGCTCGAGGCGGCGGGGGACTTCAACGGGGACGGAGCGCTGGACCTCGCTGTTACGATCCAGAATGCCGATCGAAGCTACTCGGTGGTGACCCTGCTCAACAACGGTACGGGCGGTTTCCGGCAAGGGGCGACCGCCACGATCCAAGACAAGCCGGTGGCGATATTGGCGCGCGATTTCAATCACGACGGCAAGGGCGACCTTGTGATTGCGGCTTCCCCGCAGAACAATGGCTTTACTGGAACGGTGAGCGTATTGGTAGGGAACGGCGACGGAACATTTCAGACGGAAAATGTTCTTGCCAGTGGAATTCCGGCCGCAGCGCTCGCCGCCGCCGGGATCGCGCCTGGACATGACTCCGACCTGGTCTTCGTCGAGGGCCCGCAGATCAACGGGGTGGCCGCGATGCTCAATGTCTCACCCGGGCAGGCGGCGGCAACGGTGAACGGCGCCAGTTTTGCGGCGAATGCTCCGGTGGCTCGCTCGTCGATAGCGTCGGTTTTCGGTTTGGACCTGGCCACGAAGAGCGAAGCGGCCTCGGGCACGCTGGGCACGGACCTGGCGGGAACGAGCGTTGCGGTGACCGACTCGAACGGGGTTGGGCGGAAGGCGCTCCTGCTCTACGTGTCGCCGGGGCAGGTGAATTTCCTGATACCGGATGGCGTCTCCTATGGGGCGGCGATGGTAGCCGTCACGTCCGGAGATGGGAACGTTTCGACCGGGGGATTCAGCGTAGCGCCGGTAGCGCCTGGGATTTTCGTCGTGAATTCCAACGGACTGGCTGCGGCGACGCTGGTCCGCGTACACGCCGATGGGACGCAGACGCAGGAGGCGATGGAGCAGGTGGATCCGAATACGGGCCAAATTGTGCCGGTTCCGATCCATCTCGATCCGCAGACCGATACAGTGTACCTGGAGTTGTTCGGCACGGGGCTTCGGTATGCAACCCAGGTGTCCGTGCAGGTTGCGGGACAGACCTTGAAGCCGTCGTTTGCGGGGGCGCAGCCGACGTACGCGGGACTCGACCAGGTGAATGTGGCGCTTCCCTATTCGCTGAAGGGCTCAGGCGATGTGACGTTGACTGTTTCGGCGAACGGGACGGCGGCAAACCCGGTACACATAACCGTTGAGTAAGGCCAAATTCGTTGCTTGCGGTAGAATAGCGGCGTTGCAGGGTACGCCGGCGCACGGTTGAGGCCGGCGGGGAGATATGTTCATGCGCCGAGTGATGGTTGGCAGGATGGGGGTGGTGACGTGGGTGTGCGCGGCGGCGGCTTTGGCGGCATCGGGACCCAGGCCTGCGACGGGGATTGACCTTCACGGCCGGAGCGTGGACCCGCTGTTGGCAGATCGCGGAAAGGTGACGGTGCTGGTGTATGTGCGGACGGACTGTCCTGTGTCGAGCCGGTACGCTCCGACGGTGCAGAAGCTGGCAGCCGATTATGCGGGGAAGAGTAAATTCTGGCTGGTGTACCCGGCGAAGACGGACACGGTTCCGGTGATTGAGAAGTATCTCAAGGATTTTGGGTATAAGCTGGATGCGCTGCAGGACCCCGGGCGGGGCTTAGTTAAAGCAGGTGATGCGGAGATCACGCCGTCGGTGTCGGTCTTCAGCGCGCACGGCGAGTTACTCTACCACGGACGGATCGATAACTGGTATGAAGACTTTGGGCGGGCGCGGCGGGAGCCGACGACGCACGAGTTAGCGGACGCGCTGGCGGCGGCGGTGGATGGGAAGAAGCCAGCGGTAGCGACCGCGCCGGCGGTAGGCTGC
>JAKAJI010000166.1 GCA_021813825.1 Acidobacteriota bacterium
CGGCGCCGGCCACTTTGTCAAGATGGTCCACAATGGCATCGAATACGGTCTCATGGCCGCCTACGCCGAAGGCCTCAACATCCTCAAGCACGCCAACGCCGGCCTCCACACCCGCGACGTCGACGCCGAAACCACTCCACTCCGCAACCCCGAGCACTACCAGTACGAACTCAACATGCCCGACATCGCTGAAGTCTGGCGCCGCGGCTCCGTGATCGCCTCCTGGCTGCTGGACCTCACAGCCCTCGCCCTGCTCGAGGAGCCCGAACTGTCGAGCTTCTCCGGCCACGTCTCCGATTCCGGCGAAGGCCGCTGGACCATCACCGCCGCCATCGACGAAAGCGTGCCCGCCCCTGTGCTCAGCGCGGCCCTCTACCAGCGCTTCGCCTCCCGCGCCGAAGGCGAATTCGCCGACAAGTTACTCTCCGCCATGCGCTACCAGTTCGGCGGCCACAAGGAGAAAGCGGCCCGCTAACGTCCCCGCCGCCCTGCCCGCCATGCCCACACCCAAATCCGCCGCGCCCAAACACGTCCTCGTCATCGACGTCGGCGGCACTCACGTCAAGATACTCGCCACCGGTCAGAAAGAGCCCATCAAAATCGACTCCGGCCCCACAATGACCGCCCGCCGCATGGTCACCGAAGTCAAGAAAGCGGCCGCCGATTGGAAATACGACGCCGTCTCCATGGGATATCCCGGCCCGGTTCTCCACGGCCATCCCGTCGCCGAACCCCATAACCTCGCTCCCGGATGGACCCACTTCGACTATGCCAAAGCCTTCGGCAAACCAGTCCGCATCATGAACGACGCCGCCATGCAGGCCCTCGGAAGCTACGAAGGCGGACGCATGCTCTTCCTCGGCCTCGGCACCGGCCTCGGCACCGCCCTCATCATCGATGGCGTCGTCGAGCCCATGGAACTCGCCCACTTACCTTACAAAAATGGCCGTACCTATGAGGACTACATCGGCGAACGTGGCCTCGAACGCCTGGGTAAAAAGAAGTGGCGTAACCACGTCGCCGCCATCTCGAAAGCGCTCATGACCGCTACCCAGGCCGAGTATGTGGTCATCGGCGGAGGCAACGCGCGCCACCTGAAAACTCTGCCGCCCCACTGCCGCCCCGGCGATAACTCCCACGCCTTCATCGGCGGCTTTCGCCTCTGGCGTCCGGATTCGGTTCCCCACTCGCGCAAAAAGGCGCAAGAAAAATAAGGACTGTTCATATGCCCGCACCGTCTACTGTCTTCTTATTCGACGTCGATAACACACTCCTCGATCACGATCGCGTCACCGCCGACCTCCGCCGCCATCTCGCCGCCAGTGTCGGCGCCAACCAGGCCCAGCACTACTGGGTTTTCTTCGAGGATCTTCGCGCCGAACTCGGCTACGCCGACTATCTCGGCGCCCTCCAGCGCTACCGCCTCGCTTATCCCCACGATCCCCACTTACTCACCGTCTCTTACTATCTCATTCGCTATCCATTCGCCAATCGCCTCTTCCCCAACTCGCTCGACGTCGTCGACCAGGCCACAAAACTCGGCACAACGGTCCTCCTCACCGACGGCGACGTCGTCTTCCAGCCCCACAAAATCTACCGCTCCGGTCTCTACGATGCCTTCGAAGGCCGCGTCCTCATCTACATTCACAAGGAACTCGAACTCGACCTCATCGCACAGGAATACCCCGCCGATCACTACGTCATGATCGACGACAAGCTCCGTATTCTCACAATCATGAAACAGTCGTGGAAGGACCGCCTCACCACCGTCTTCGTCCGCCAGGGCCATTATGCTCTGGATGCGAAAGCCATCGCCCAGTACCCCGCCGCCGACTTGACCATCGACCGCATCGGCGACCTCTTCTCTACCGGCCTTGTCAACCGCCTAGCGGCGGCGGCCGGTGCCCAGCCGGTGTAACGTCAAATGGACACGCCGGACGCTCCAGCCACCCAAGCCGGCCCGGCCCACCTTCGCGACGAACTCGTCGAGCCGATGAGCGAAATCGAAACGCAGCTCCTCAAGGCCATCTATACCCTCGCTGAATCCAATCCGCTGCGCCTGAAGGACGCTCAGAATTATTGAAGCCGCCCTCCGCCGGGCGCCGGCTTCGTCGTTCCGCTCAATACCGCCACTTGGGCATCCGCGCCCACAGGAATCGCTGCCTCCAAAAACCCGATGTTCATCTCCTCCCAGCTCTGGTCGCCCCAGCGCACCGTCTTCTTCGGGTCCGGGTTATTCGGGTTATTCGGCGAGTTATCGTATTCGGCCACGCACTCAATCGTAGCTCCCTTGGGAAGCTGCATCGGCTGAGCCAGAAAGTAAGTCGTCTGCCAGTGAAAGTCGTAATGCGGCACGCTTAGCAGTAACTGCCGCCGCCCGTCCGGATACACCAGCGTCATCTGGTAAGCTTTCCCGCGTAAGTGCATATGCGGCTGCAGAGAAACCAGGGTAACCGGCTGCGTGAATGTCGCCGTGGCTTCCGACCGCGCATCCGCGTCGCCCGCCGGAATTAGCAAATGCGGGTCTGCCGGCGCAATCGTGATCACCCGTTCCCGTGGCGCCTCCCGCGCGAAGTAAATATCCAGCTCCGAGTAATCCGTCACCGCGTGCCCGTTCGGCGTGTAGTGCATCTCAAACACGATGTCCGCGTCCCGCCGGAGTAACTTCGCCCGTCCCGCGCCCCACGGCTCCGGCCGGTATCCCGGCTCATAACCCACCAGTAACTCCCGCCGGTCAATCTCCGCCTCGTCCGGCCGCTTCGCCGACCGCTCCGCCCCGCTCGCCACATAAAACTTACCCGCCGGAGCCTCGGCCACGTAACTCGACCCCTTCGGCCGGATGAGCGCGTTGATATGGTGAATCACCTCCGGATGCTGCACCTTCCACTCCGCCCGCTCGATCCATTCGTCATGATCGAGCTTCACCGGCGTTACCAGAAACGTGTATTCCACCACGCCGCTCGCCGGCACCGGAAAGCCGGGAATCCGCACCACCAGGTCCGGAGCCCTCCGCGGCACGACTGGGGCCTTTGTCCCGCCCGGAACCATCTTCGTCTCCACCACCGCCGGGCCTTCCACCGCCCCCGCGTCCACCCAGTCGACGATCGCCTGCCGCTCCTGCGCGCTCAGCGAACGGTCGTTCCGGAACCGCACGCCAACCGAGGAATCCGCCGACCACGGCGGCATCGTCCGCTGCAGCACCGCCTCCCGGATCGCCCGCGCCCATGGCCGCACTTGCGCGTACGTGCCCAACTGCATCGGCCCAATCCCGCCCGCCTGATGGCACACCACACACCGCCGCGCAAAAACATCCTCGACGCCGCCGTGATACACCGGCCCCGCCCAAGCTGCCCCGGCCGCCAACACCGCCAACCACTTAAGACTCACCGCTGCTCCCCGTACTTCGCCGCCAGTCTGCTCACCGTATTCATCCCGCGAAATGTCGCTTGCACTCCCGCCGCCTTCTCAAACCGCGCATTCGTAAACTCCGAATCGCTCTGCCGTACCCGGCACAGCCAGTATATTTCTCTTCCCGCCACATGGAAATCGTCCGTCCCGGTCCGGAACCCCCTCAGCACCCGCATCGCATCCCCTGTCATCGGCTCGCGCAAGAAACCTACATTCATGCCTGACGGCTTTTCCACCCGCACGCCCGGAAATGCCTCGTAAGCCATCACCGCCGCGACTTCCTCCATCGTCCTCACGAACGTCGCCACCTCATACCCCAGCTCCTCGCAGCCTCGCCTCGATCTTCCTCTCCAGCGCCGCCGCCTTCCCGCCCGACTCAAACACCACGTTCCCGCTCGCCAGAAACGTCTCCCCGCCCTTCAGCCCGCAAAAACGCCGCATACCTCGCCATCTCCGCATCTCCTCCGTCTTTGCAGTCTACCGCCGCGCCCCTTGACGTGCCCACGCGTCCGGGGCAAAGCTGGTTCAAGGAGCTCATATATGCCAAAAGGGCGGAAATCGAAATCGACAGCTAAACCGTCGAGCGAAGCCCGGCGACGCCGCCAAACCCCTCGTGCCTCGGGCCTGTCGAAACTCCTCGCGCTCTGCGGCATGGGCAAGGATCTCTGGCGCGGCGAAGATCCGGACCGCTACGTCGCCGCTCTCCGCGATAACTGGTCCTGACAATCCACCATGAAACCCGTCCCGCTCCTCCTCCTCGCCGCCCTCGCCGCCGCCCAGGTCCCCCACCAGCACCACCCGCCCTCAGCCACCGAATGGGCCAAGGTCCTCGAAGACCCCTCGCGTGATGCCTGGCAAAAGCCCGATCAGGTTGTCGCGGCCCTCGACCTCAAACCCACCGAAACCGTCGCCGACCTCGGGGCCGGCACCGGCTACTTCTCCCGCCGCTTCGCGCCTCACGTCGCCAAAGTGTTCGCGGTCGACATCGATCAAAAACTTCTCGACATCATCGGCAAAAACGCGCCCGCCAACGTCACCACCGTCCTCGCCGCGCCCGACGATCCCCGCCTCCCCGCAAACTCCGTCGACATCATCTTCATCTGCGATGTTCTCCACCACATCGAAAACCGTGCCGCCTACTACCCCAAGCTCATTCAGGCCCTGAAGCCCGGCGGCCGCATCGTCGACATCGACTTCCACAAGCGCGAGATGCCCCTCGGCCCGCCGCTCGCCATGAAACTCTCCCGCGCCCAAGTCACCTCCGAACTCGCCGCCGTTGGCTTCACGCTCGCCCAACACCACGACTTTCTCCCCTACCAGTACTTCCTCGTCTTTACGAAACGCTGACCCGCTCCTCACACCCCTACCGATCCGCTAGCCTGAAACTATCGTGCCGCTCCCTGCCGCGCCGAAAAAACCCCTCACCACCGCCCGTCTGCGCGCCGTCCGGCCCCTCGTCTGGCAGCTTGTGCGCCCCCGCCGCGCGCTGCTCGGCCTTGGCCTCGTGCTCATGGTCATCAACCGGGTCTGCGGCCTCGTTCTCCCAATGTCGAGCAAGTACCTGATCGACACCGTCATCGGCAAACACCGCGCCGATCTTCTGCTCCCCCTCGTCTCCGCCATCGTCGCCGCCACCGCCATCCAGGGCATCACCAGCTTCTCCCTCACCCAGCTTCTCTCCAAAGCCGGCCAGCGCCTCATCGCCGAACTCCGCCAGAAAGTCCAGGAGCACGTCGGCCGCCTCCCCGTCGCCTTCTACGACACAAACAAAACCGGCCAAATTGTTTCGCGCATCATGAACGACGTCGAAGGCGTCCGCAACTTGATCGGCACCGGACTGGTCGAATTCCTCGGCGGCCTCATGACCGCCGTCCTCGCCTTCGCCATCCTCCTCCGCATCAGCGCCACCATGACGCTTGTTGCGCTCGTCGTCATCGCCAGTTTCTCCTTCGTCCTCAAGCGCGCCTTCACCACCATCCGCCCCATCTTCCGCGAACGCTCGAAAATCACCGCCGAAGTCACCGGCCGCCTCACCGAGTCGCTCGGTGGCGTCCGCGTCGTCAAGGGCTATCACGCCGAATCCCGCGAAGCAGCGGTCTTCTCCCAAGGCGTCACCCGCCTGCTCAACAACGTCTTCGCCTCCCTCACCGCCACCTCGCTCATGAGCCTCTCGGCCACCGTGCTGATGGGCGTCGTCGGCGCGCTCGTCATGTACCTCGGCACACGCCAGATCCTCGCCCACACCCTCACCCTAGGCGACTTCGTCACCTTCACCGCCATGCTCGCCTTCCTCATTGCGCCCGTCTTCCAGATCGTCGCCATCGGCACCCAGCTCACCGAAGCCATCGCCGGACTCGAACGCACCCAGGAAGTGCTCGCCGAAATGCCCGAGGATCGCGACCCCGCCCGCACCGCCCGCCTCCACGCCCCGCTCCACGGCGACGTCGAATTCCGCGACGTCAGCTTCGCCTACGAACCCGGCAAGCCGGTCCTCCAGGACGTCTCCCTTCACGCCGAGCCAGGCTCGGTCACCGCCCTCGTCGGACCTTCGGGAGCAGGGAAGTCAACCCTCGTCAGTCTCATCCTCGCTTTTCAGAGTCCCCAGCAAGGCGCGATCCTTGTCGATGGTGTCGACCTCTCCACTGTCGAACTCGGCTCCTACCGCCTACAACTCGGCGTCGTTCTGCAAGACTCGTTTCTCTTCGATGGCACCATCCGCGAAAACGTGGCCTTCTCCCGCCCCGCCGCCACCGAAGAAGAGATCCTCGAAGCCTGCCGCATCGCCCGCGTCGACGAGTTCGCCCTCAGCTTCCCCTCGGGCTACGACACCGTCGTCGGCGAGCGCGGCGTCAAACTTTCCGGCGGCCAGAAACAGCGCGTCTCCATCGCCCGCGCCATCCTCGCCGACCCCCGCATCCTCATCCTCGACGAAGCCACCTCCAGCCTCGACTCCGAATCCGAAGCCCTCATCCAGGAAGGTCTCGCCTACCTCATGCGCGGGCGCACCACCTTCGTCATCGCGCACCGCCTCTCCACCATCCGCCGCGCCACCCAGATCTTGGTTGTTGAAAACGGCCGCATCGTCGAACGCGGCAACCACGAATCCCTCTACGCCGCCCACGGCCGCTACTGGGATCTCTACACCCGCCAGCACGGCCTCGAATCGAACCTCTTCCTCGCACCCGGCGAAGGCGACGAAAAGCCCGAACCCGCCTCCGACGGCGCCACGCGCTCCGACGGCGCCTCCATCCGCGACGCCGTCCGCCTCATCCGCGGCTGAGGCGGCCATGTTCATCGGGCATTTCGCCGTCGGATTCGCCGGAAAAAAGTTCGCGCCGTGCTCCTCCCTTGCGACTCTGCTTGTCGCGGCCCTTTTCCTCGACGTCCTCTGGCCAGTTTTCCTTCTGCTCGGTTGGGAGCATGTACGGATTCAGCCCGGGAACACGCGTTTCACGCCCTTCGATCTCTGGGACTACCCGTGGTCCCACAGCCTGCTCATGTCCATCGTTTGGGCGACCCTCTTCGCCTTCGCCTACCATCTCCTCACCCGCTACCGGGAAGGCGCCGTTGTCATCTGGATCGCCGTCCTCAGCCACTGGGTTTTGGATTGGATCACTCACCGCCCGGACATGCCGCTGTATCCCGGCCCAAGCCCTCGCTTGGGCTTGGGACTATGGAACTCGATCGCCGGAACGATGGTGACTGAGATATCGATGCTCGCCCTCGCCGTCTGGTTCTACGCGCGCACCACCTCTGCCCGTGATCGTATCGGCCGGTACGCGTTTGGCGGCTACGTTCTGATCCTGTTAGCTCTCTACGCAGGAGATCGCTTCTCCGACCCTCCCAAGACCACTGAGGAAATTATCTGGCCAGGCATCGCCGGCCTTCTCCTCCTCACGGCATGGGCCTGGTGGCTCGACCACCATCGCGTCGCCTTTTCCCCCCCTACAGCGTAATCGTCGCGATGTCCGTCTTCGACCGGCGCCCCCGGCGACGCCGTCCGCCTTATCCGCGGCTGAGGTGCGCTCATGGATGCACGTAAATCGATACCGGATCGCTCAGCGACCCTCCCACCTGCAACTGAATCCGGTATGACGACGTTCCAGGCGCGAAGAATTCCGGGAGCCGGAAATTCACCTGCATCACGCCGAACACCGCGCCCGGCGCATCGCCGGCATACTCGACCTCGAGCGAATCGAGCGCCTGTGAAAACGCGCCCGGCGCCGCCACCACCGATACAGGCAATGCCGGCGCGCCAAGAGAACCCGCGCTCACAATCGTTCCGTCCGCCGGAAACCCATTCCCTGGGTATAGCCCGGCCCCGGTCGCCCACATGGTAACCACCGAACCCGGCCCCGCGGGGTGAGCCGCCGAATTCACTCCCCCATCCTCATTCACCGCCGCCGCGTACCCGCTGCCGGTCTGAAAAATCTCCACCTCCGCCTGCAAGACGGATAGCGCCGGACCCGCCAGCGTGCCCTGCGGAGTGCGTATCTGAACGCTCACGGTGTCTACCGCGAAAGCCTCCCCCGGCACCACGCAGTTAATCTGGTTCGCGCTCGCATACAGCAGCGGCGCCGGCACGCCGTCGAACAGCACTTCATAACCCCCGAGCGAACTGCCGAGCACCCCATTTGAGATCACTCCACTTAGCGGCGACGCCGGCCCGAGGTTATAACCATACAACGTGATCACCTCCGTCGGAGCCACCGTCCCTGAAACTTCGCCTCCTGCCGCGTTCAACACCCCCGCGATCGAAGCGTCGCCCGCCCCAGCCGGCAGAACCAACGAACCGCGGCCTCCAAGCGCCGCTATTGTGCCGGTTCCCGCCACGCTCAGTGCCGCGCCGGCCCCGCCCTGCGGCGTCGTAAACATCGTCCCCACCGAGCCTAAATCCGCCGCCACGCTCGCCACATATTCCGGACCCAATGGATGAGCCGGAGGGCCTGGCAGAGCCGTGGGCAGGGAGTTCCCGGTCAGCCACACTTCTCCGCTCGCGTCCTCGCCCACCGACTGAACGCCGCCGGAGTAAACCCCGGCTGATCCGAAATAACTCGAGTACAGCAGCGTCGCGCCCATGCTGTCCAGTTTCGCCACAAACCCCGCGTAAGGCGGGGCTCCGGCGCCGGGCTGGACCGGATACTGCGTTTGCACCGCCCCGGTCGTCGTCGGAAACCCGGCCGGGGCCGATCCAACCACAAACACGTCCCCCGCAGCGTCAAGCGCTGTCGCCTGGACGCGGACATTGGAGTTCAATGGATCTAGGTCTTCCCCCAGCGTATTCAAGAAAGTTGACCAGAGTAATTTCGATCCGTCTTGTGAAAACTTCGCGACAAATCCGGCGCTTCGCTCGTAATTGCAGATGCACTGCGTCTCATACGCTCCGGGCGTCGACGGAAGATCGGACGCAGTCGTGCCCCCGCCGAGGATCGCATCTCCTGTCGCGTCGATCGCCAGCGCTCCCACGCTCGTGCGGCCGAACTGGCCAATGCACGCGCTCCCCCCCTGGCAGACCGTGTTCCCCCCGCCGAAGTAGGTGGAGAACATCACATGCACTAAGTCCGGACTGAGCTTTGTCAGGAAACCGTACACTGCTGTTCCGAACTCGTCATGCACCGGCGGCGCAGTCTGGAACGCGCCCTGCGTCACGGGAAAGTCGAGCGCATCGGTGCCTCCCGCGACATAAACGTTTCCGCTTCCATCGACGCCCACCGCCGCGCCCGTTGCGCTACCCTGAGTCCCGCCTAACTTCACCGCGGCCAGCACGCCGGTCAGCGCACCGTCAAGCTCCACCACAAACGCCGCGCCGCCAGTCGTCGGCCCCAGCGTCACCGTGGTGGGAAAATCGCTCGATGTCGTTGTTCCAGCCACGAACACGTCCCCCTGTCCATCCACCGCAACCGCGGCCGGCGTGTCTTGTCCGCTCCCCCCAAAATCGAACGCCGCAAGCGTGTTCCCCCGCGAATCCGTCTTCGTAACCCGAATCTGCGGCCGCCCGGACGGCTCGATGACAGTCGAGACTACAAAGTTGTTCCCGCCGCCATCCGAAGCCAGCGCCACCGACTGCCCACCTCGTCCACCGATGTCCAGGTACCGGACCGTCAGCGCCGTTTGCCCGGTCGCGGCCACCGCGACGCACAGCGCCGCCAACCGCAACGGCGCACAGCGCCGCCAACCGCAACTTCACATGCTTCACGCACGCCCAACCCCTCCCCTACAGCGTAATCGTCGCGATGTCCGTCTTCGACCGGTGCCCTTCCACCACCACAATCCCGCTCTCGGTCACGTGATATAACTGCCGGTCCCGTTCCAGGTCGTAGCCGATCGTCGCATCCTCCGGAACGCGCACGTTCTTATCGAGAATCGCCCGCTTCACCTTTGCCCGGCGCCCGATATCGCAGTTGTCGAAAATCACCGAGTCTTCCACATACGCCCCGGAGTGCACCCGTACGCCGCGCCCCAGCACCGACCCTCTCACCA
>JAKAJI010000167.1 GCA_021813825.1 Acidobacteriota bacterium
CTTTGTCGCGGTAAGAAGCCACCAACATGATCGGAATCGTGCGTCCGGGCTCCTGGGAACGAATGGCTCTTGCCAGCATCATGCCGTCCATGACCGGCATGTGAAAGTCAAGCATGACCAGGTCAAAGGGCTCGCCTCCCTGCGCCGCCGAGAGAAGATGGATCAGGGCTTCGGGCCCCGCCGCTGCCTCGACGACTTTGACGCCTGCCGCACAGAGATGGCGCCGCAAGACCTGGCGGTTTGTGGCGTTGTCGTCAACGACCAACACCCGCACGCCGGCCAGTGCCTTTTCCGGAGCTCCCGCCTGCGGCCCCGAATGGCCCAGCGGCAGATTCACCGTAAACCAGAATCGTGTTCCGCGGCCTGGTTCACTGTCGAAGTCGATGTTTCCGCCCATCTTCTCGACGAGCCGCTTGGAGATGGCCAGCCCCAGTCCGGTTCCTCCGAATTTTCGCGTCGTCGACGTGTCGGCCTGCGAAAACTCGCGGAATAGCTGCGCGCGGGCGGCGGGGGTAATCCCGATGCCGGTGTCGGATACCTCGAAGCGGATGCTGGCCCGCTCCGCCGAGGATTCCTCCAGGCTCGCTTGTAACTTCACCGATCCGCGTTCGGTGAACTTCACGGCATTCGAAAGGAGATTTAAGAGCACCTGCCGCAGCCTGGCCGGGTCCCCGACGAGCACGGGCGGGACCGCCTCATCCTGGGTAAGGTCCAACTCCAATCCCTTACGCTGGGCGAGCGCGGTCACCATGTCCACTGTCTCGCCGAGCAGGTCCGCCAGATCGAACTCCACGTGTTCGAGATCAAGCCGTCCGGCCTCGATCTTGGAAAAGTCAAGAATGTCGTTGATGATCGACAGCAGCGCATCGCCGGACGAACGGATGGTTTCCACGTATTCGGCTTGCGTAGAGTCAAGGCGGGTGTCGGCGAGCAGCGACGCCATCCCGAGCAAGCCGTTCATCGGCGTGCGAATTTCGTGGCTCATCATCGCCAGAAACTGGGTTTTGGCCTGGCTGGCGCGCTCGGCCGCCAGTTTCAGCGCCTCTTCCTGCTCGAGTTTGGCGCGGATCAGGCGGGTTTGCTCCCGGACCCGGCGGCGGAGGACAAACACCCACCCGAACCCAAGCAACGCTACGCCGGCGCATGCGCCCGCCAACTGCACCGTCCGGCCCGTCGTCCACCAAGGCGCCGGTTTCGTGATTTCGATGTCGGCCGGGCTGCGCAGCAACAACTTAAATCCCGTGGCGGCAGGCGAGTTCGACGCGACGTCTCCTTGCAACGTCGAGATGCCGGTCACTGCGAGTTCGTCCCCGACGTGCAAGCGTTCCAAGCCGTCCGGCCGCTCGATCGTTGCGTTGAACAGCGTCCGCCCGCCTTGCAAGACCAACACCTGCCCCAACGGCGACCGTCCGATGTCAAGCAGAGTCCCTGGGACCTGAACCAGGTCGGCGTCCTGGTCGCCCTCGATGACTTCTTCGGCATCGACGCGCCGGGGCAGTGGCTCGGGGCCTCCACTGATCTTGTGAAAGACCGCATTCCAGATCTCCGGATTGAATCGTCCCGGGCGCGGATAGCCCACCACGTCCACGATGTCTCCCGGCTGAAGTACCGCCTCCTCATGCACGGGGACCGTCACGCCACCGGTGGAGTCCCGAAGATAGGTGGGGCCCTTCGGCCGGCTGTAGGTGACCGTGCCGCGAATCTTGATCTGCGTTGTACCGGTCTTGTTCGCCGCGAACTGGAGGATTCCGACGATCGGTGTGAACGGCATCCGGTCCACCGGAGTCGCGGGGGCGAGAATTTGAATGTCAGCCTGGGAGGGCACATACACGTCGACGCCGAGGAGTTGGCGCCGCGTGTTGAAGTCACTTCCGCAAGCGCCGCGCAGACGCACCCGAGCGCCCAGCAACCGGTCTGCGAACGGCGCGTCGCCGATGAGAAACCCCCTGAAGTTATGAGGCCCGTTCGTGGCCCACAGAATCGTATGCCCGCTGTCGCGGGTCACTCGCTCGACCACTCCGTCGAGTTCGACCCAATTGCTGTCTTCGGCGCCGGAGAAGATCGTTTCGGGCGACGCTTTTGCGGGCGGCGGGAGAGGGCCGCGTCCGAGAATTTTCACGCGCGGTTCATTCACGTCGGCGGCGAAATCTCCCTGTCCGGTTACGCCCTGCAGGTCCACAATCTGACCGGAAGCCAGGCCCGCGTCCCCCAGGGCGGTTCCGTCGACATAAACGCCACCGGTCGAGTCCTGCACAAACAGCAGGCCCCAGAGCGGGTCCGCGTAAGTCACCGTTACCCGGGCATGGACTGGTAATTTCGATTGCGCCTCTTCCCGGCTGAGCGAGTGAATCTGGCCGACGCGAGTGATTTCGCGGGGTGCGCGGTTTTCGTTTCGCGTCAATGCGGCGTCGGTGATCTCCGGCGACACAGACCCTGGTTCGAGAAATCCCAGAACGTCCACGTTGCTTCCGGTGAGCCTGGGCGTGTCGGGCGCCGGAATGATGGTCATGGTGCCGGTCGAGTCCGTGAAAATCAAACTGTCGGAGGTTTCAGCGATCGACGTGGTTCCGTGGAGCCGCACCCGGTGGCGCGGAAGCCTCCCCGGCGCCATGCTTTGCAACGCTTCGACGGTCTCGACTGGGATCGATTCGCGTGGCGGCGCCGGACGGAGGATCTGAAAGTCTTCGGGTTCGGCGACCCACAAACGAACGCGGCCAAGTCGGTTATCCGGCGTAACCTCGCTGTCCAGGACCCCAACAACCCGCAGTTCGGAATCGGGGAAAGAGCTGATCTGCAACGCCTGACTGTTGACCACCTGAGCGGTCACCTTCTGACCGCTGACGTCGAGGACGGTAGTCACCCACCCGCTGCGATCGACGTTGCTGGAGCGTGCGACTCCGATCAGTTGCACCCGGCGGTACTGCCAGCGCCCATCATCGACCACAACTTGAACGGCCCCCGGGAGAGCGCTGCGGTCCGGTTTTCCGAGGACCCGCAACGAAGCGCGCACCAACGCGGGGGACCGTCCGGAAACGCCCGCCACGCCGTCGGCCTCTACGAGGGCGCCGATGTCGGGGAAGAGGGGTGGATCGATGATGCGGATGCCACCGGTGGAATCCTGCAGGATCAGCAGGTCCCAGTCCGGCGACGAGGCGGTGACGCGGCCGCGAATGTGTACCCGCACTTGTTGGCGAAGCGCGTCGGAGGAAAGCGCGTGAACGCCGTCGACTGTAGTGATCTCCCTGCGCGGCGTGAGCAGACCGCATCCGGCGAGCAGCACCGCCGCCGCCGGCAGGACAGCATGAACCTTCCGCAAGTTTCCTTGAACCGCCCCCAACCGGCGGCCATGAGCGTCTTATCGGATATTAACCTGACGGACTGTAGTGTTGGAATACGAATCTGAAGTCAAGCGGCCGCGACGGTAAGCAGATCCTCAAGAAGCACGTCCACCTTCCGTTGCAGCCGCCCGTCGGCGGAGAAGTGAATGCCGCACTCCTTACCGATTCCCTGCTCCCACCACCAGCGTCCCGCCCTCTCACTCTCGCCGTCCGCCACGGCCCGCGTACAAGGCGCGCAGCCGATGCTCGTGTACCCGCGTTCGTAAAGAGGATGCCGCGGCACAGCGTGGAGTTCGGTATAGTGCGCCACGTCCTCGGCGGTCCAACCGGCCAGCGGGCAGAGTTTCAAACGCCCTCCGCTGAAGCTCACTGCTTCCACCGTCCCACGCGATTCCCCTTGTCCCCGGCGCAAGCCGGTCGCCCAGGCACGGAATTGGCTCAACTTCCTCTCAAGAGGGCGCACCTTACGGACCTGGCAGCATAACATTCGAAGCGGTGCCTCGCGGTAGAACAGATTCGTACCGTAGCTCTGCACCATGGCGGCCACTTCGAGGGGATCCGGCGCCACAACTTCCACTCGCATGCCGTACCGGTCGCGGACTTGGTCGATCATCTGGTGCGTCTCCTCCGGCAGGCGGCCGGTATCGACGGTGATGATACGCGCCTCCGGACACACGCGAGAAGCCATGTCCACAAGCACCATGCCTTCGGCCTGGAAACTGGTAACGATGGCGAAGGAGCCTTCGCTTTCCCGCCAAGCCCATGCAAGGAGGTCTTCCGTTGTAATCGCCTCAATGTCCATCGGGAACATCCAGTACGATTATAGCCGAAGGCAGGCTGGGGGTAAATAGCGAGTTTGGGTTCGTTTTTCCGGACCTTAATTGTCGGGATGCGCGGCCGGGTTCTCGTTTGGGAATTCGAAAACGGCTCCCGCGGCGTGAACCAAAAGCTTGCCCGGGCCGAGGGGCTTGCCGGAGCTATCGAAAAACACGGCGCCGTCGGTGGATTCTCCGGGATTGAGTTTGGTTTTGACGAAGGCGATGGCGGAGGCCGCCGCGGCCGCTTTGATCTTGGTCGAGGTTACCTCGGCCAGGGCGTTTTGGCGGCGCACTTCATACCCGTTGGTGCTTGATTTGTACTGTGGGTTTCCGTACAGAACCCCTTCGTAGGTAGTCACCAGGCGGATGACGTCGCCGCGGCCGGCCTTTTCGACGAGTGCGTCGACGACGGTTTCGGCGTCGCCGGCGCGAATTTCCTGGCCGTCGGAGCGGATGTAGACGAAGTCCTCGGGTTTAACGGTCCAGGATACGGGTGAGCCGTTCTCGACCGCGGCCTGAATGATCGCGTAATTGCGGATGTGCGACGGGAGCATCGCGAACATGATGGTCAACCCGTTCTTGGTCAGGGTCTTATAGTGCAGGCCGTTGGACTCGAATTCGATGACTTGGGCGGAGAGGCGCAGCGTCAACGCGAGACAAAACAAGCCTGCGTTTGCCAAAGCCCGGCGCGGCCACCTCATGTTCTCATCATAGTCTGAGAGCGATTTGATTCCACGGATCGTTGCCCGAAAATCAGGTCTGGGGCTAACTGGCGGCCCGGCTGACGAGGATCTCCGCTCTCCGCCAGTAGCTTTCAAATAGTCCTTGCATGGCTTCGATCATGCCCGCGTGGGCGAACATCACCGCGGTCCAGGAGGGCCTGGTAACAATCGGGTCCAGCAGTGCGATCATGCCTTCGCGTCCGTCGAACAGGGCGAGTTTCATGGGGAGGGAATCCAGTTCCCGCACTTCGACGCCGGCGATCACGTAATCCTCGAGCCGGTGCCGGTGCTCTTCGTCGAGCGTGCCGGCTTGCATGAGGAGGCGGCACTTGACGCCGCGGGCGCGCGCCTGTTTCACAAGTTGCTCGTCGAGAGGGTCGACGGCGTAGGGAGGGCGTGAGAACTCGGCGTAATCGGTGGTTACTTCGGCGAGCATTTTGCGGTACTGGGTCGCGATCTGACCCGGCTCACTGACGATTCGCAGAAAATCCAGTGTGCCGCGGCCCCCCTGGCCGCGCGAGTAAGCTCCGGCGAGGTCGTCGACGAGTCCTCCCGCCGAGCGGGCTTGTTCGGTGATCTCCTGCTGGAGGATCTGCGCGCGCCTGGCCAGGTAGCCTGGAATGGCCAAGCCGGGCTCGATGGCGGAAAAGAGCTTCGTCTTTTCCTGGACGACCTGCGCGAACCCTTTCTCGACGAGGCTATCGAGCACTTCGTAAATCTTCTGCCGCGGCACGTGGGCCCGGGCCGCCAGTTCGAGGGCCTTGAAGCGCGGATGCCCGATCAGCACGAGATAGGACCGTGCCTCGTAGGCGTTGAGTCCCAACTGCTGCAGCCGCCGCCAGAATTGTTGAAAGTCCATCTCCGCCAGATCATTAGTCATGTTGCCACCTGATATCCGGGGTACGCGCCTTCCCGCCCCGGCATCTCCTGTTTCCCCTTTTGACACCTACGTCAGGTGTGTTCCCGCTTGTCCGCCTCGAAAGAGCATATCAGAAGCGTTTTCCTTTGGCCGGGGCCTCCCCTTGCATGTGCGTATTGTGACTCAAACCCTTGCCCGATGAGAGGTTGGCGCTGCGCCAAATCCCGCATACGGTAGCGCGGCAGCTCGGACTGGCGGGCGGTTTTGTTTGGAAGCCCAAGTGCTTAACGAACCCTGTGGTGTGCGGTTACACCTGTACTGTGTGAGTCTTAACCATGGAAAAGAACACCCTGACGATCACTGACAACAGGACTGGGAAGTCCTACGAAATTCCAATTACGGATGGCAACATCCGTACCATGGACCTCAGGCAGATCAAGCTCAACTCTGACGATTTCGGCGTCATGGGCTACGATCCGGCCTTTCTCAACACGGCTTCGTGCCGAAGCAAAATCACCTACATTGACGGCGACAAAGGTATCCTCGAGTATCGCGGGTATCCGATCGAGGAACTGGCCGAGCGGTGCAGTTTCCTCGAGGTTGCTTATCTGATCCTGAACGGCGAGTTGCCCACGCCGAAAGAGCTGGATGCGTGGGTAGACCTGGTCACGCATCACCGGATGCTCCATGAGACCACGAAGTCTTTCCTAGAAGGTTTCCGTTACGACGCCCACCCGATGACGATGCTGATCAGCACGGTGGCGGCGCTTTCGACGGTGTATCATGATGCGCGCCAGATCCACGATGCTGAGACCCGGCGGCTGAACATGGTGCGCCTCATCGCGAAGATGCCAAGCATGGCGGCCTACGCCTATCGCCACAGCCTGGGCTTCCCGTATATCTATCCGGACGACCTGCTGACTTATACGGAAAACTTCATGACCATGCTGTTTAAGATGGTCGAACCGAAGTATGTGGCGCATCCGGTTCTGGCTCGCGCTCTGGACATTCTGTTCATCCTGCATGCCGACCATGAGCAGAACTGCAGCACGAACGTGATGCGGAGCGTCGGTAGCTCACTCGCCGATCCGTTTGTGTGCACCGCGGCCGCGGCTTCGGCGCTTTCCGGTCCGCTGCATGGCGGGGCGAACGAAGAAGTCCTGAAGATGCTCGACGAGATCGGGACCAAGGCGAACGTCCCGGCGTTCATCGAAGGCATCAAAGCGGGCAAAGGCAAACTGATGGGCTTCGGCCACCGGGTGTACAAGAACTACGACCCGCGCGCGCGTATCATCAAGCGCACGGCCGAGGAAGTCTTCGAAGTCACGGGGCGGAACCCGAAGCTCGACATCGCGTTGGAACTCGAACGGATTGCGCTCGAAGACGATTACTTCGTGAAGCGCAAACTCTATCCGAACGTGGACTTCTACTCCGGGCTGATTTATCAGGCCATGGGCTTCAAGCCGGAGATGTTCACGGTGCTGTTCGCGATCCCGCGCACGGTCGGCTGGCTGGCGCAGTGGGAAGAACTGCTGCTCGATCCGGAGCAGAAGATCGCGCGGCCGCGGCAAGTCTATGTGGGCCACGCCCTGCGGCATGTTCCGGAGGTGAAGGAACGCGAACACGCGCCGGTGAGCCGGTAGCGAAACGGTCTCGTGCCACGCGGCGCCGGAACAGGAAATTCTCCCGGCGCCGCTCTTTTTTTAATCGCGCACAACGGAGCCCGCGCGGCTGGCGCCGCTGGCGGCCCTGTGCGCTCGTTTTCATCGCGCACAACGGAGCCCGCGCGGCTGGCGCCGCTGGCGGTCCTGTGCGCTCGTTTTCATCGCGCACAACGGAGCCCGCGCGGCTGGCGCCGCTGGCGGCCCTGTGCGCTCGTTTTCATCGCGCACAACGGAGCCCGCGCGGCTGGCGCCGCTGGCGGCCCTGTGCGCTCGTTTTCATCGCGCACAACGGAGCCGCGCGGCTGGCGCCGGTCACGGCCCAGGCTTCACAAGGCCGGGGACTGGCGGGCGATCCAGCGCATCCACTCGTCGAGACCGGCGCCGGTCGAGCAGGACGTTTCCAGAATTTCGATCTCCGGGTTGATCTTGCGCGCATTCTCGCGGGCAAGGTCGAGTTTGAAGGGGACGTAAGGCAGCAGGTCGATTTTGTTCAGGACCATGAGGCGCGCCTTGCGGAAGATGCCGGGGTACTTGAGCGGCTTGTCTTCGCCCTCGGTGACGCTGAGGACGACGATTTTGGCCTGCTCGCCTAAGTCGTAACTTGTCGGGCAAACCAGATTGCCTACATTCTCGATGAGAAGTACGTCGAAGTCGTCGAGATTCCATCCGCCGAGGCCGCGCTCGATCATGCGCGCGTCGAGATGGCAGGCGCCGGCGGTAGTGATCTGGCGGACGGGGAAGCCGAACGGAGCCAGGCGCGCGGCGTCGTTGTCGGTTTGGATGTCGCCGGTGAGAACGGCGACTCGCGTCGACGGGTCGAAGCGCGCGAGCGTGCGTTCGAGCAAGGACGTCTTGCCGGACCCCGGTGAGCTGATGAGGTTCAGGCAGACGATGCGCCGGCTGCGGAAGCTGTCGCGGAGCTCAGCGGCGATGCGGTCGTTTTCGCTGAGGACTTTCTTTTCCAGGGGGACTCGTTCCGTCATTCGTCGAACTCCAGGAAGGCCATTTGTAGCTCGTCTTGCGCGGTGCGTTCAATTTCCAGAGTAACCGTCTCGAATTCCGTGTCCTTGGCGAGCGCTTCGAAGCAGAAGGTGAGCGAGTTGACGTCGACGCCGGCGAAGTCGCCCAGCCGGAGGCCGATTTTCGAAAGGCGCTCGCCGGGCCGCAGATTCCACTGCTCGCGCGCCTGATCGAGGATCGCCGTGGCGATGGACAACTCGTGCATGAAGTCAGCAGATGCGCGGCAGTTGATCGCCGGCGAGCATGTCCACGATGCGGGTTGAGCCGAACACGGTTCGCAGCGTAACCAGGCCGGGGTTGCCGTCGTTGACGCGGCCGATGACGCGAGCCTCGCGCCCGAGAGGATGCGCCTGCATCGCCGCGACGATCGCGTCCGCAGCGGAGGAGGCCACAATCGCGACAACTTTGCCTTCGTTGGCGACGTAAAGCGGATCGAGGCCCAGAAGTTCGCAGGCGCCGCGGACCTCTTCGCGGACCGGGATCGCCTTTTCGTCGATCTGGATGCTGACGTGGGATTGCGCCGCGATTTCGTTCAGCGTGCTCGAAACTCCTCCGCGCGTGGGGTCGCGGAGGCAGCGGATCTCGCCGCTTACGGCGAGCATTGCTTGGACCAATGTGTGGAGCGGGGCCGAATCGCTCGATATGGGGCAGTCGAACTCGAGGCCTTCGCGCTGCGACAGAATCGCGATGCCGTGGTCGCCGATCGGGCCGCTGAGGATGACCGCATCGCCGGGCCGGGCATGGCCGGCAGAGAGGTTCAGGCCCTCGGGCGCGAGGCCGATGCCGGTGGTGTTGATGAAAAGCTGATCGCCACTTCCCTTCTCCACCACCTTGGTATCGCCGGTGACGATCGTGACTCCGGCGCTCGAAGCCGCGGCCGCAAGCGATTGCGTGACGCGGCGGAGGGTGTCGATATCCAGGCCTTCTTCGAGCACGAACGCCGTGCTCAGGAACAGAGGGCGCGCGCCGCCCATGGCGAGATCGTTGATGGTGCCGTGCACGGCGAGCGAGCCGATGTCGCCCCCGCGGAAAAACAGGGGCTTCACGACGAAGGTGTCGGTGGTGAAGGCGAGTCGCGTGCCGTTGACTTCGACGATCGCCTGGTCCTCCATCCGGCCGAGGATGGGGTTGGAAAAGGCGGGCAGAAAGACATCCCGCATGAGTTCCGCGCTCAGTTTGCCGCCGCTGCCATGGCCCAGCAGGACGGTCATCCGATGCATACGAGATTCCTGCGATAGCTGTAGTAGGCCGCGCAAGCGCCTTCGGCGGAGACCATCGGCGCGCCGAGCGGATTCTCGGGCGTACAGAGCGTGCCGAAGGCCGGGCAATCGACCGGCTTCTTCATGCCCTTCAGCACTTCGCCGGCGATGCACTGCGCCGGTTCATCGACGCGAAGCGACTCGACATCGTAGACCCGTTCGGCGTCCCAGGCGGCGTATTCATC